>CALJIH010000071.1 GCA_937974135.1 uncultured Cocleimonas sp.
GGGGTGCGTGCAGCTTGGGATAATCCCTCTATGAAATTTCATCAAATCAATGAAATTTCAGGTGATGCTAAAACGTCTGTGCATCTACTTAAATTTGATTCTATTCATGGTATTTGGAATCCTGATTGTGATGCTACTGAATCCCAAATGACCATTAGCGATTCGACGAAAATGGTTAAAATCAAGCATACATCTAATCAAGCCATTGCAGATACTGATTGGTCAGAATGCGATGTGGTGTTGGAATGTTCGGGTAAGTTTAGAAGTATAGAATCTTTACAAGCCTATTTTGATCAGGGTGTAAAAAAAGTCATTGTCGCTGCTCCTGTGGATGGTGTTTTGAATATCGTTTATGGTATTAACGACCATTTATATGATGCTAAAAATAACCATTTAATCACAGCTGCATCTTGCACTACCAATTGCCTCGCACCTGTAGTCAAAGTCATCAATGAAAAAGTCGGTATCAAACATGGCTGTATGACCACAATTCACGATATTACCAATACTCAAACCATTATTGATAAAGGGCATAAAGACTTACGTCGAGCCAGAGCTTGTGGGCAGTCACTCATTCCCACCAGTACTGGTTCTGCCAAAGCGATTACAAAAATATTCCCTGAGCTAGAGGGCAAGCTGAATGGCTTGGCCGTGCGTGTTCCTGTGTTGAATGCATCGTTAACCGATATCGTGTTTGAGCTGAGTCGCGAAGTAACCGAAGATGAAATTAACGGATATTTTAAAGAAGCTTCTGAAACTTACTTAAAAGGTATCTTGGGTTTCGAAGAACGCCCATTGGTATCTGTGGATTATAAAGGTGATGCGCGATCATCTATCGTTGATGCGCAATCTACGATGGTGATTAATGGCACACAGCTCAAAGTTTACGCTTGGTATGATAACGAATGGGGATATATGAATCGTATGATGGAATTGACCGATAAAGTTATAGCCAATTTATAATCATTAAATGGAGATCTCTCAAGAGTGGAGTTGTGTTGCTTTTGTAGGCTTACCAAAAGCCCAAAAAAATGCTCGGATTTCCACAAGGAAATAACAATGACGCATGGTTTTAGCGAAGCAATGAATTAAAAAAAGACACCCCCCCACTTTTAGGTTCTTTCTTTATTTGAGAGAAAAAAAGATGCAAAGCCAGACACTAATAAAATCACTAAGCCCAAGAAACTGAGGGTATCGGGTAAGTCATTAAATACCACATAACCAAAGAATGTAGCGGCGATCAGTTGCGTATATACAAATGGCGCGACAACACTCGCTGGTAATCTGCGATTACCTTCCAAAATTAGTAAGTTACCAATGGCGGATGCAATGGCACTTAGCAGTACCAATAAGGTAATGTTTAGATTTAATTCAGGAATTGAATCAATCACAAATGGTGTTTGTACAATCGCGCCAATACTTAAGCTAGAGAGTAAAATAAAACGGGATCGATACATCCCTGTGAGCCAACGATTTGCTACCAGCATGCCTCCGTAAAAGAATCCAGCTAAAACAGCAAATCCCATGCCCATTGTCATGCCAAAACCTGGTTTGATAACCAGTAGTGTACCGAAAAACCCAATGAATAATAAAACTGATCTGAATTTACTTATTTTCTCTTTAAGAAGTAATGCCGCTAAAAAATATGAAAATATTGGACCAATAAAAAAGGCACCAAATGCGTTTGCTAGTGGTTCCGTTCTAATGCTGATCATGATGCACGTGACTGCAGCAACAAATAGCAAAGCACGAAGTATGATGCGCCAATTTAAAAAATGTTCTAATTCTTCTAGTTTTATGCCACTAAAAGGTAGGATAAATAGTGCGCCTATTAAGGCACGAGTCCAAGTAATAAAGATCGGGGAAACTCCTTGTTGAGTCATCAATTTACCTGCAGTATCACCGAGTGGAATGAGACTCATACCGAGAAGAATCATCGGTATTAATATCCATTTATTAGAGAAGTTCATTTAAGACAGTTTAAAGATAATTAAAACACCCAGCCAGAGTGTAGCCGAGACAACGAGAAAGCGCAGCGACGGCGGTCCGAAGGGTGAGGTGTAACCGAATCAAAGTAGGGGGGTGTCTTTTCTAAGGAGTTTAAATAGAGTTTAGACTCTATTTTCCTCCACCTTCACATTGCGGTGAATCTGCGACTTTACCCGCTTTTTCAAAATACTCATCAGGTGTCATCGTGTGTAATGCGAGTGCATGAATTTGTTGTAATTCATCCGCTAAAGCGGCGTTAATCATGCGATGTCTGGCGATTAGCATTTTACCTTCAAATACTTTGCTTACAGCAACAACTTTATAATGGGATTCGGTAGCAGGACCGTTGTGCATATGACTTTCATTGATCACATCTAAAAATTCTGGGTCGAGTGCTTGATTGAGTTTGTTTTCGATAATGGATTGCATTTGCATGGTGATTACTCAGTTTCTTTATATTCTTAGTATGTCTAAATTTCTATGATTAACAAGGATTCAATTGCTAGTCTAATAATTACTTAGAATAAACAAAATAACGTTCAAAATGTATTCTTGAAAGTCGTTTAACCAAACGAATCATGATGCTAGTTAGTAGTATCGCAAAAAATACTCTGAAAAATAAGGCACCTGAAATATGTGCACCCAATAGTAAAATTAAAATTGTGTCTTCAATTATGCTATGCAATAAAGCGAGTAGGGTAAGCGAACCAAATATTTCATGTTTACTTACTTTTTCACTTTTTGCTTCATTAATTAATAATCCACCACCATAAACAACGCCTAATAAAATACCAATAATGGTTATTGATGTGGTGTTTTTTCCTAACCCTATGAATCGTAACAGTGGTTGTAGTGCTGAGGCGATTAGGTTTTCGATGCCACTCACTTTAAGTATTTTTAAAAATGTCATCAGTACCGCAATAATGACAAAGACTTGAGAGAAGGTTATTAACTGATTTAACACCCAAGCTGATAGGCTATCATCATTACTCAGTGTAGGATTCCAAAGCGCTTGATTGTCTTCGCTTAAAAAATTACCTGCACTATAAATTTGATGTAAAACAAATCCCACGAACAACGCGCCTAAAACGCGTAATAGAAAGATATACAGCACGCGCACCCCGGCTTTTTGAATGATGCGAATTTCGATTGGCAATGCGTGTGCTACTAACATCATGCCGCCCAGAACGGTAACTTGCGCAACTGAGAGGGTTTCTTGGTGCGCCATGCTGATAAAAATGATCATACCGCCATAAATGTTAGTGAGAAGCGTAGTTGCCCAAACTAAACCCATGGATGAGGGTAGACCTACAAACTGCATTAAAGGCTCTAAGGCTAGTGCTATGTATTCGATACCACCCAGTTCTTCGATAATTTTTACGATAATAATAATCGGAATCATCAGCTTGAATAAATTAAAACTGGTACTGAATATTTCTTTGATTAGTGATTGGGTAAAATTTGAGAACTTAGGCATCATAGGTTTCAATTCTGCTGGTAAACAATTGTCTTAACTTTAGGAATTGCATCCGCATCCCAGTTTGAGATTGCCCATTGCCAAAAGTCTTGTAGGTTAGAAAAATCATCTTGGTTTGCATCGGTTTGTCCCAAAAATTTCATAGCTTTTAGTAATTGTTGAATTTTAGCGTTGGTGCTGGTCGCATTAAGTTCAGGTGAGTGATTTTGCTTGCTGAGTTTCTTTCCGTCATTAGTGGTTGCCACTGGAAAGTGCAAATAAGCAGGTGTTTGATAACCGAGTAACTTTTGTAAGAAGATTTGTCGAGGTGTGTTATCAAATAGATCTGCGCCTCGAACCACATGATTGATACCTTGTAAGTGGTCATCAACCAAAACAGCCAACTGATAAGCAAATAAGCCTCCACGGCGTTTGAGAATAAAGTCGCCAATGTCATGTTCAATATTCTGACAAAATGGTTCCTTTTGACACTCGTCTTGAAAGCAGATTTCTTGATTATTCGTTTTAACACGAATGCTTGGACGTTTTACGTCTTTATTGAGTTGGCCATTTCTGCATAAACCGGGATAGTTATAGCCATAGGTCATGTCCGATGATAATGATTGTAAATCTTTACGCGTACAACTACAGGCATAGACGTGTTTGGAGATAGCATCTAAAGCTGCTTGATAATAATCTGTGCGCTCACTTTGGTAGAATATTTCACCATCCCATGCAAAACCATAAGCTTCAAGGGTCTGGATGATTGCGCTACTCGCACCTTTTTGTTTGCGTTGAGTGTCTACATCTTCAATGCGCAGATACCATTGGCTTTGGGGATTTTTTCTAGCACAGAGATAACTTGCGACAGCAGCAATTAATGAACCAAAATGTAAACCACCCGTGGGTGATGGAGCGAATCTTCCTATTCTGATTTGATTATCAATGTTTGATGCTTGCTTTGACATGTTTGCACTTTAATACAAATCAATGATTAAAGAACGTCTAAGCTTTGCATAATCGAATTATTCGTTTAAAAAAACTACTTAAACGGTAAGTTCGCTAAAAGTAGGGGGGTGTCTTTTTTATCTATTTAAATAGATTCAGACATAAAAAAAGGAGCTGATTAACTCAAGCTCCTTTATAAGGTTTGTTACATGAAAGATTAAGCGATTTGTTTTTCTTTAATCTCTTCAGTTGTTTTACAGTCGATGCATAAATCCGCAGTTGGACGAACTTCTAAACGCTGTAAGCCAATCTCGATGCCGCAAGCGTCACAAAAACCGTAGTCATCTGCATCCACACGTGCGATTGTTTTATCGATCTTCTTTACTAATTTTCTCTCTCTGTCACGTGCTCGTAATTCGAGAGTAAATTCTTCCTCTTGGGTTGCCCGATCTGCAGGATCAGAGAAGTTACTC
The DNA here is from genome assembly GCA_937974135.1 of uncultured Cocleimonas sp. Lineage (GTDB taxonomy): Bacteria > Pseudomonadota > Gammaproteobacteria > Thiotrichales > Thiotrichaceae > Cocleimonas. The sequence goes on from CALJIH010000071.1 coordinate 4,867, forward strand.
GCTTCTTCCTGCATATGACCCATGGTGCGGTCAACTTCTTCCATTAAGCTTGTTTTCCACGCAATTAAAATACCACGGAAATGAGCAAGCTGATTTTCATTCATGTACTCTTCGTTCTTTTTTGCCTTATAAGGCTCGATACCGTCTACAGGTAGTGCAGATTTGCGCGTGATTGCTGATTTAGTAGCCATACTATCCTCTTAAATTTACTAGTGCAAAACTAATTTGCATATTAAGTAATGCTCCGTTGAATAGAATTTCAAGGCGCGTATTGTACATGAAATCCCTTTAAGGTAAATACCTTGTTTTCGTAGTACGATTCTCTAGCTATATCGTCTTGAATACTTTAATAAAATTACGCTTTGTTTGTGTCCTGTATTACGCTAATGTTCATAATCTTTACTTAAATTTACGATGTAATGACTATCCCTTCAGATCAAAAGCTACAATCTCGTGTTAATGCTCTTCATCAGGAATTGCATTATCACAACCATCGTTATTACGTTTTAGATGATCCCGAAATTCCTGATAGCGAATACGATAAGCTGTTGCGTGAATTACAAGATATTGAAACCAAGCACCCTCAATTACTTACTGAAGATTCACCTAGTCAACGTGTAGGTGCTCCACCACTGAGTGAATTTACTCAAGTCACCCATTTAATACCGATGCTTTCATTAGGTAATGCGTTTAGTGAAGACGAAGTATTAGCCTTTGAAAAACGCTTATTAGATCGTTTAAATGGTAATGCGACAAAAGATCAAGAACCTGAAAATCCAATGACTACTCTTGAATACGCTGTAGAACCAAAATTGGATGGTTTAGCCGTCAGTTTGTTGTATGAAAATGGGATTCTGGTGCAAGGTGCAACACGGGGAGATGGTGAAACGGGTGAAAATATTACAGCAAACGTTCGCACCATTAAATCCATACCATTAAAGCTAACCGGAAATAACATTCCAGACATTTTGGAAGTTCGTGGAGAAGTTTATATGCCTAAAGCTTCTTTTGAGTCTTTAAACAAAAGAGCAAGAGAGCAGGATGAGAAAACCTTTGTTAATCCTCGCAATGCCGCGGCTGGTAGTATGCGCCAGCTAGACTCAAGCATTACCGCTTCGCGAAATCTAGCGATGTATTGTTATGCGACTGGTCGAATGGAAGGTGCAAATCTGCCTGACAAACATAGCGACGCATTAAAGCAACTCGCAAATTGGGGGTTTAGAATTTGTCCTGATAGCAAAGTAGTCAGCGGTGCGAAAGGTTGTTTGGATTATTTTAATGAGATCGGTAATAAACGTGATGATCTTTCCTATGATATTGACGGAGTGGTGTTTAAAGTTAATTCTCTGGATCTACAAAATCAGCTAGGTTTTGTGAGTCGTGCTCCAAGATGGGCAATTGCGCATAAATTTCCTGCACAAGAGCAAATGACCTTATTAAAAGACGTTGAGTTTCAAGTGGGACGCACCGGTGCATTGACACCAGTAGCGCGATTGGAACCAGTATTCGTAGGGGGTGTGACAGTAACCAATGCAACCCTGCACAATATGGATGAAATTAATCGAAAAGATGTACGCATTGGTGACACAGTGATTGTGCGCAGAGCAGGGGATGTTATTCCAGAAGTGGCTCGAATTGTTCCTGCTAAACGCCCAAAAGATGCAAAAAAAATTGTGATGCTAGATACCTGTCCGGTATGTGAATCGGAGGTAAAACAAATCGAAGGAGAAGCAGTTTCGCGCTGCACGGGCGGTTTAATTTGTCCTGCCCAGCAAAAAGAGGCCATCAAGCATTTTGCTTCTAGAAAAGCGTTAGATATTGATGGATTAGGAGATAAATTAGTCGAACAATTGTTTGATGAAAAACTGATTTCAAATATTAGCGATCTTTATGCTTTGAAAGCAGAACAGTTAAGTAATCTCGAACGTATGGGTGATAAATCTGCTGAGAATTTAATTGCAGCCTTAGAAGCAAGTAAAAAACCGAGTTTAGCTCGTTTTATTTATGCATTGGGTATTCGTGAAGTCGGTGAAACAACCGCAAAATCATTGGCAAATTTCTATCGTTCATTAGAAGTCTTGAAACATACCGACGAAGAGCATTTGCAAGAAGTTGAGGATGTTGGTCCTATCGTCGCTAACCATATCGTGAGTTTTTTTCAACAAGCTCATAATAATGAGATCATTGCTTCTTTATTCGCCGCAGGAATTGAACCTATAATTCCTGAAAAGCTAGCCGATGATGCTGAAATGCCTTTAAAGGGCTCTACCTATGTTATCACAGGCACTTTGAGTTCAATGGGTCGTAGTGATGCCAAAAAGCACTTAGAGGCCTTAGGCGCAAAGGTATCAGGCAGTGTTTCTAAAAACACAAGCGCCTTAATTGCAGGTGAAAAAGCAGGCTCAAAACTAACCAAAGCGGAGAGTTTAGGTGTGGCTGTTTTAGATGAAGAAGCAATGCTAAAACTATTCGAAATTCATGCAACAGAGTCTTGACACTAAGCTTTTTCAGACTTAATATACGCGCCTCGTTGAGAGAGCTCTAGTGGCATGAGCTTTTGATGATACGAAGCGGGTGTAGCTCAGCTGGTAGAGCACGACCTTGCCAAGGTCGGGGTCACGAGTTCGAATCTCGTTACCCGCTCCAAATATCAAGCCCAGTTTTAGACTGGGCTTTTTTGTGCCAAAAATAAATTTCATTCATTATTTTTTTGCTTCGCATTAAATTTTGATCAGAATCATCTAGCTGTATAATCCAACCACTTATCATGCAAAGGAATGTAATTTTCATGATTAATCATCTATAATCGATCTCGGCTGGATGGCAGAGTACTATGCATCGACCTGCAACGTCGAACACCCTGGTGTAAATCCAGGTCCAGCCTCCAAATTCATAAAAAGCCCTTGGAATGACTATTTCTAGGGCTTTTTTATTTTAAGTGTAAATTGCCTTTAAATAGGCATTCCATACCAGAAAATTTGATGCTATTATCCCGCCCCTAGTCAAAGGCTGAGTAGCAAAATGGTTATGCATCGGTTTGCAAAACCGTCGACCCCGGTTCGATTCCGGGCTCAGCCTCCATTTAACAGACTTTGACTAAAAGACCATCTATGTAGTAATGCCCAGGTGGCGAAATTGGTAGACGCAAGGGACTTAAAATCCCTCGGTAGCAATACCGTGCCGGTTCGATTCCGGCCCTGGGCACCATTTAACTAATTGATTTATAATGATATATTTAATTTTTTGGAAATTTTTAATTAGTTAATAATTCTTTGTTTGCACTGTTTTTGCACGTTTTTATCAAAATTTCAGAATTGAACTAATAATTCAGCTGGCTTTTTTCTTTTTTTCTAAAAATTCTAATTCTTCTAAATCATCCGTAAAGTCGAAAACAATTTGTATCGGCTCTTCTTCAGGATTAGAATCATTGAAATAATCCATATCTATTTTTAACTGGTGACAGTCTCCAACTACCTGTCTCCTGCGCTGAATGAATGCTTTATGCATATCTTCTCTAGATGCGCCATTATCTATATCAACCCATAGAGATAATTGTTTTCCATTTTTTGTAACTTTAAAAGAATGTTTAGCTCTATACCTTCTTCCGTATTGGTC
>CALJIH010000072.1 GCA_937974135.1 uncultured Cocleimonas sp.
GAGCCGTTTTTGAATCATTCCTTAATTTCTTCTGCCTTAAACCTAAAGTTATTACACCCTTTAAAAGTCATACAAACCGCAGAAGTTTATCACCGCGAGAAAGGTGCTCCTTTGGAGGCTGTAGAAGGATTCATTCGCCAAATTTTGGGATGGCGAGAGTATGTTCGTGGATTGTATTGGATGTACATGCCCGATTGGGTAGAGATGAACGCACTGGACGCCAAACAAGATTTACCCGATTTCTTTTGGACAGCCAAAACCGATATGACCTGCCTGCGTCAAACGATTCAACAAACCTTGGATTATGGCTATGCGCATCATATTCAACGTTTGATGGTGACGGGTTTATTCTCATTGTTATATGGTGTGAATCCAAAACAAATCCACGAATGGTATCTAGCCGTTTATGTTGATGCTGTTGAGTGGGTCGAACTCCCGAATACTATTGGCATGAGTCAATACGCAGATAATGGCATTATGGCCTCAAAACCCTATGCCGCAAGTGGCAATTACATCAATAAAATGAGCAATTACTGCAAGCATTGCAAATACAAACCTACTAATGCAGTTGGCGAAGATGCTTGTCCGATAACCACTTTATTCTGGGATTTCTTAAACACTCACAATGACAGTTTTTCAAATAACCCTCGTATGGGTTTTATGTTAAAAAACCTTCAGCGTAAAAGTGATGAAGAGATACAAGCAATTACACTTCAAGCGAATGTGTTCAGAGAATCAATTGCTAAAAACGATTTAATATAACTAAAAAAGACACCCCCCTACTTTTAAGGGGTTTTGACCAGCTTTATCTATCACCAATGACTAATCAATCAGATATAAAAGTTGGTATACTTATTTCATCATAAAGAAATTTTGATGGATAAAAATGCATTACTACGTTTTTAAAATTACTGAACCCACGCCTGTTGTAAAAAACTGCGAATACCTAGATAAATTCGAAGTCTTTAAAGAAGCCAAGAATTATGCGCGTAGTCTAAGGGCAGAACTACCGTTAAACGGCGCAGTTACTATTAAAATGATACATGCTGCTAATCAATTACAAGCGGAAGAACTACTCCAAGAGAAACGCGAAAAAACCATTGTGATGGAATGGGAAAAGTAATTTTAGATGAAATATTTTCCGTTATTCCTAGATATTAATAATCGCCACTGTTTGGTCATTGGTGGTGGCCTTGTTGCTAATCGCAAAGTCAAAAGTTTACTCAAATCTGGCGCATTGGTTACCTTGATTTCGCCTGTAGTGACGAATGAGTTGCAACAATTAGCCAAAAACAAAGAAATTACGATTCTCTCAAGAAACTATCAAACGGGTGATCTCGTTCGAGCATTCTTAGTCATTGCTGCTACCAATAATGAATCAGTGAATATTCAAATTGCACAACAAGCTAATGATGCCAATATTTTAGTTAATGTTGCAGATAATCCTGATCTAGGTAGCTTTATTTTTCCTTCCGTTGTCGATCGATCACCCGTCACTGTAGCGATTTCAACGGGCGGTGCTTCACCGGTATTTGCACGACAATTACGGTTACGGTTAGATACGATGATTCCAAAGGAATCGGGAGCCTTAGCATCAATCACCGAAGAATATCGTGAAAAAGTAAAACAAACATTTATCAACCCAGATCAACGTAAAGAATTTTGGGAAACTGCTTTAAATGGTGTTTTTGCAGAATACATTTATGCCGGTAATGAAATCCAAGCGCGCAGTTGGTTAGATAATCAACTCGCAAGAGGTGAATCACGCGCTATTGGTGAAGTCTATCTAGTCGGCGCTGGGCCTGGCGATCCTGATTTACTCACGTTCAAAGCGGTACGTTTAATGCAGCAAGCCGATGTCATGGTTTATGACCGCTTAGTTTCTAAAGCCATTCTAGATATGGCAAATAAAGATGCTGAACGTTTATATGTTGGTAAAGAAAAATCTAATCATTCTGTGCCACAAAAGAATATCAATCAAATTCTTGTTGATTATGCAAAACAAGGGAAGCGCGTTTTACGTTTAAAAGGGGGTGATCCTTTTATTTTTGGTCGTGGCGGTGAAGAAATTGAAAAACTCACTGAAAATAATATTCCATTTCAAGTGGTGCCTGCAGTCACTGCAGCTTCGGGTTGTTCGGCATATGCTGGAATACCCTTAACACATCGTGATTATGCGCAATCTGTTACCTTTGCGACTGGCCATCTTCGTGATGGTACGGTTAACCTCAATTGGCAACAACTGACCCAAACCAATCACACTATTGTATTTTACATGGGCTTGAGTGGCATTGGCGTAATCAGCGAGAAACTTCAAGAACATGGCATGAGCGCCGATATGCCTGCGGCTTTAGTCGAACAAGGCACTACCAGTAATCAACGCGTACACGTTGGTACTGTCGCTACTTTGCCGCAACTGGTAAAAGCTTCTGGTGTGCGAGCACCGACACTAACAATTATTGGTGAAGTCGTTAACTTACATGACAAACTAAGTTGGTATGAACCTGATCGCCACGTGCAACAATCAGAATTTTCTCGTAACGATACTCTAAACAAATAGCCATGACCGAAACTCGCATAGACATTCAAGATGCATTCAAACGCAATATGAGCGATGGCGATAGTTGTGGCGCTGCCGAGCCTTTTGCATTACGCACCATTGATGACAGCATGGAACCTGAGTTTAAAGCTGGCTGTATCATTATTATCGACCCAGGGCACGTTGCGCGTGACGGCTCTTATGTTTTTGCTGTAGATAACAAGCGTGAATATATCTTTCGCCAGTTACGCATTAAAGATAATAGATTCTTTCTTCAACCTTTAAATGACCTATACGATACTTTTGAAATTAAATGGGAACAGATTGAAGGGGTGATTACTCAGCGAGCAGGTAAGAAACGTTCATATCACAAGCATTATGATTGAACGGTTTAAACTATAAAAAGTACACCCCCCTACTTTTAGCCGTTTTTGAGCTATTATTTATACATGTAATATTTACTCGAGATTGCTGTGACTTACACCATTATAAAAATAGCTATTACAACAATACTCATAGTTGCCATTGCTGAAATCAGTAAACGAAGTTCATTTATAGGGGCCATTCTCGCGTCAGTCCCGCTTGTTTCAGTTTTAGCGATGGTTTGGTTATATCAAGATACAAAAGATATTAATAAGATTAGCGAGCTATCAACGGGTATTTTTTGGTTAGTGTTACCATCCTTAGCTTTGTTTATTTCGTTACCTTTGTTGTTAAAGCAAGGTGTTAATTTCTATTTGAGTTTAGTGATATCAATTGGAATAACAGCAACTTGTTATTATTTGATGGTTATCGTTTTAGAGTATTTTGGAATAAAACTCTAGATATAAAAAAAGGAGGGGGTTGAGGATTTAACTTTGCTTTTACTACGCGGTACTGGTAATTCCTAATAGAAACCCCTGCATACTTTTTATTCGGCTGCGCCTCACCTAAAGGCAAGCTGAAGCAGTTGTCTCGCGATGCTCGGCTGCCTCTGGGTGAGCCTAAAAAAGCAACACCCCCCTACTTTTGTTCGTTTTTGATAATGGTTAAATCGCTTTACCAATCACATCAACACCCGCAGGTATCTTAAAGAAAAAAGTACTGCCGCTAATGGGTACATTAATTCTTGCATTCAGTTTAAGCACTGTCTTTTGGCCTAATTGATCGTGCATCACCATTTGGCGCATGCCGTTTTTATCCATACCTACTTCAAAGAATTTAAAGTCTTTGCTTTTACGATGTGGGGTTAGTTTAAACCAATCTAAACCCGCCGCTTTGTTGGTCAGCGCTTGCACTTTAAATTGTGCATCAGGTTTTTGTTTTCGCGTAAGTATCGCAATCGGCGCACTAGATAAAGCTTGTGACATCGGTTTGATAGTTACTTGCTCCAAGTCTTCGTCATACACCCAAATATTCTTACCGTTACTGACAATCGTTTGTGGATCTGGTGTTTTATAAACCCAACGAAACTTACCAGGACGCAGCATTGAAATATCGCCAGTAGAATTCTGAATCACTTTGCCCTTTTTACTAAATACTTGCTGACTGAAGTTTCCTTTGATGCTAGAAACAGAAGTAAAAAAAGTATCCAAACGTTGGCGTGCATCAGAAGCATTTGCGCTCGTGCTGATAGTAAAACTGCTCAGTAGAATCGTTGATGCTGTGAGTAAATTAAATAATGTTTTTCTTAGTGTAGATAGTTTCATGAATAATTCTCTGGATTTTCAAATAGACTTGAAAGTAAGACTCTAAATCAATAAGCAAGTTCTAAATATATTAGTAAGATTGTGTAAATTTTAACTATTTTTACTTTTTAATTTGATTCTTCAAAACTGAGAAGGGAGTAATTTCCCCCTTCTATGTATTATCTTAGACTAGAGAGACAAGATTAAAAGTCTAGTGAAGATTTAGGTGGCTCTGGTGCAAGTACTTCACGAGTACCATTTGATTGCACTGCGCTCACTACACCAGCTGCTTCCATATCTTCGATCATTGATGCAGCCCGATTGTAACCCACTTTCAAACGACGTTGCACGTATGAGATAGAAGCTCTGCGTGATTCAGTCACGATGGCTACTGCTTGATCATAGAGTGCATCCGACTCGTTATTCGCAATCGGTTCTAATCCAGGAATCGCATCTTGTGATCCCGTTTCTTCTATGACTTCACTTAAGTACTCAGGTTCCCCTTGAAGTTTCCAATAATTTACCACATCTTCAACTTCACTATCATCGACAAAGGCACCATGTACGCGCTGAGGTAGGCCAGTTCCCGGAGGTAGGTATAGCATATCACCATGACCAAGCAATGATTCTGCACCGCCTTGGTCAAGTATGGTACGTGAATCAATCTTGGTAGACACTTGGAATGCAATACGTGTCGGAATATTCGCTTTAATTAATCCAGTTATTACATCCACTGAAGGACGTTGAGTCGCGAGAATTAAATGAATACCTGCCGCACGTGCTTTTTGCGCTAAGCGCGCGATCAGCTCTTCTACTTTTTTACCCACAACCATCATCATGTCTGCAAATTCATCAATAACGATTACGATTGATGGTAGTGGCTCAAGTATCTTAGGACGAACATCTATGTGTAATGTCGGGTCAAAGGTTGGATCAGTCATGGGTTTTCCTGCATCCATCGCTTCTTTTATCTTGCCATTATATCCAGCAACGTTTCTTACTTTAAGATGCGACATTAACGCATAACGTCGTTCCATTTCGCCCACTGCCCAACGCAATGAATTCGATGCATCTTTCATATCCGTAACAACAGGTGTTAACAGGTGTGGTATTCCTTCATAAATGCTTAATTCAAGCATTTTTGGGTCAATCATGATTAGCTTTACTTCATCTGGTGTAGACTTGTATAGCAAGCTCATTAGCATCGCATTTACACCCACAGATTTACCCGAACCGGTAGTACCTGCAATCAATAAATGTGGCATTCTGGCAAGATCAGCGATTGCTGGTTTACCTGCTATGGTTTTACCAAGCACCATGGTTAATGGTGATTTTGAATCGCGGAATAAATTAGAATCTAGGATCTCGCTAATAGCCACTAAATCACGTTGTTCATTGGGTACTTCTAATCCAATCGTGGTTTTACCAGGGATAACTTCAACGATACGTATACTAGAGACACACATACTGCGTGCAATATCTTGCCCTAGATTACTTATCTTACTGACTTTGGTTCCTGGAGGTAGTAATAACTCGAAACGCGTAATGATCGGCCCTGGATAGTAGCTATCAATCTGTACACCGCGAACACCAAAATGTTCGAGTGTCTCAACGATATTCTTAGCATGCATTTCAATTTGTTCTTTAGAGAAATGACCCTGCCCTTGAGGCGGCGGGTTAAGCAAGCTAATTGGTGGTAATGAAATAGCTTTACCAATTGAAATTGGTGGTTCAACAACAGGTTTTACTGTTTCAACAGGTTTCTTAGCTACTTTTTTTGTTTCTGTTTTAGCAGGTTTCTTTTTCGATGCAATCTTTGCCGTAATCACATCTTTTAAACCGCTTACTTCAACATTTTGTTCTACATATTCGTGATCATCACCTGACATATAATCAGGAACACCCAAAATCGGTTCTTGCCTTTGTTGAACTGGAGCATTGTCATTATCAAAATGATCCGTCATATCATCTAAGGGATCATGACGAGGCGTTTGAAAACCCACTGGTTCTTGTTTGTTTTCAACCTTGTCGTTAGCTGCTGATTTTTTCCACAAGAACAGTCCTGATAAACCCGCGACTACTGCACCAGCCATACTGGTTGAACCAGACGTATTACCTGATACTGAGCTTGGAGCAGATGAGGCTGGTGCCTGTTGATGGCCATCATCAAAATTCTTAGCCTCAAAATTCATGGGCATGGTGCCAGAAAGCGTACTAGACGATACAGAAGCTGTTTCTAATGATTCTTGGGGAGTCGTCGCATTAGTAAAGAGTTCTATTGTACCTAGGATTGTTTCGCCTATCTTATCGATGAGTTTAAGCCATTGGATATCTGCAAATAAGGTTATACCTGCGATAAAGCCAGAGAATAAAATCATAGTAGCACCAATATCACCCAGTGCTCGCATCAACAAACGTGCCATTCCTTGTCCAAGCAGACCACCTGCACCGTAATAAAGGTTACTCGCTGGCCATAAAAGAATCGCTAAGCCACAACCTGCGATTAAAGCGAGAAAAACACCAAATACTGATATACCTAAATTGATTCCTGCCGATTTATTTTTGCTAGAACGAAACATTAAAAATGCGGAAACCATAAAGGCAATCGGAACTAAATAAGAAATGTAACCAAAGAACCCAAACAATACATCTGCAAGATAAGCCCCTGCAGACCCCGCTTTGTTTTGGATTACAGCATTACTGTCATGATGAAATAATCCAGGATCCGCTGGATTATAAGTAATCAATGCAAGTAAGATCACTGCAGTTATGCCAGAGAGTATAAAAATACTGGTTTGCTTTAAACTGCCTTTCTTTTCGAGTGTTAACGCGACCTTCTCTACAGGAGCAGAAGATGAAACTTTAGACTTCGCCGCTCTTTTCTTTGCTGTCGACGCTTTTGAAGCAGATGACTTAGCTGTCACTTTTCTTTTAGTAGCCAATTGAAATTCCCCAATTTCTGTTGGAAGTATTATTTTTGTAAATAGAAATTCACAAAAGTTATAAAAACAATCGCCCAGATTGCTAATTTTCTTCCAACTGTTTAATTTAAAGACTGTAAAATTATAAATAGTGGTAAAAACACTGAGAAAAACTCAAGAATTTTATACTTTATTAAACGAGTCTCGTTAAAAATTAACTTTTTACTTCAATATTCTTAATTTTTAGTAATGTAAATAAACATACACCTATAAAACATTGAAATAATTGTATATATAAGCCCTATATATGGCTTCAATACTAACAGAATGTCTATTAAAAAAGAAGCATTTGTTCTTTTTAAGTATGCAATAAGTTTATATATGTTCAAAAACGATAAGATTTTTAAATTAGCAAAAACTTAGACATCCTTTAATCACTATTAAGCGTATTAGATCACATCTATCGACACACTAAAAAACACGCGTTACACTCAGCACACATTATAATTGGAGTATCTATATGAGCGAAACAATCCACCATCCCTTGATTATTTTGGGATCCGGTCCAGCAGGCTATTCTGCTGCTGTATATGCAGCACGCGCCAACTTAAATCCAGTCATCATTACCGGAATGGAACAAGGTGGTCAATTGATGACGACTACCGATGTTGATAACTGGCCTGGAGATAACGATGGTGTTCAAGGTCCTGAATTAATGGAACGCATGAAAAAACATGCGGAGCGTTTCGACACAAAACTGATTATTGATTACATTGCAGATGTAGATTTCAGTACGCGTCCGTTACAGTTAAAAGGTGGAAGTAATTCATATACCTGTGATTCGCTTATTATTTGTACTGGTGCTTCTGCAATGTACTTAGGTTTAGAATCTGAAGAGAAATTCAAAGGTCGCGGCGTTTCGGCCTGTGCTACCTGTGATGGTTTCTTTTATCGTAATCAAAAAGTGGCAGTTATTGGCGGGGGTAATACCGCTGTTGAAGAAGCATTGTATCTTTCAAATATTGCCTCGGAAGTCACTCTAGTCCATCGACGTGATGAACTTCGTTCTGAAAAAATCCTTCGAGATCAATTATTTGCAAAAGCAGAAAATGGCAATATCAATCTAAAATGGGATACTGTCCTAGAAGAAGTCTTGGGTGATAACGCTGGAGTAACAGGGCTTAAACTTAAAAACGTTAAAACCGAAGCAACAGAAGAGATTGATGTCCATGGTGTTTTCATCGCAATTGGCCACAAACCAAATACCTCGATTTTTGAAGGTCAACTTGATATGGAAGGCGGTTATATTACCGTTAAGAGTGGCACCACTGGAAACGCAACACAAACAAGCGTTGAGGGAGTCTACGCCGCTGGTGATGTGATGGACCATGTCTACCGTCAGGCGATCACTTCAGCAGGAACTGGTTGCATGGCGGCTTTAGATGCAGAGAAATACATGGATCAATTAGAGAAAGGCTAATCTAATCAAATATTTTTAAGCTTGCTAAAAGTTCTCGTAACTTTTTCTACGCTTAAACTATATTTATTTAATCAAAGGTTCTCTGAAAAAAGGTTAAAACCAATAATCATTGTTTATGGCATCAGGTAAAAAACCATCGGTTACATTAGCCTTACTAGATCCTAGTGCTAGTGATGAGCCCTTCCCACCATTAGAGCATGCGTGGGAAGAGCCAAACGGCTTGCTGGCTTTTGGCGGTGACCTCTCCCCTACCCGCTTGATGAATGCTTATAAATCGGGAATATTTCCTTGGTACAATCCCGACGAACCTATTTATTGGTGGAGTCCTAATCCGCGTGCAGTGCTTTTTCCTGAGTTAATGCAAATCAGCAAAAGCCTTCGCAAATCCATGCGAAATTACAAAAACAAGGGTTATCAAATCAGCTTTGATAAGGATTTTTCAGAGGTAGTTAAATCCTGCGCTGCACCGCGAGCTCAATCTACAGGCACATGGATTAGTAATGAAATGCACGATGCCTACAATCTTCTGTTTAAGCGAGGTATTGCACACAGTGTCGAAATCTGGAACGCCGAAGGCGAATTAGTCGGAGGATTATATGGCGTCGTATCTGGTGGCGTTTTCAGTGGCGAGTCTATGTTTAGTCGAGAACGCGACGTGTCTAAAATCGCATTTGTGGCTTTAGCGTGGCATTGTCAATATTGGGGATTTTCATTGATTGACTGTCAAATCGAAAATTCTCATCTTAGCAGTATGGGTGTGGTTAATATTTCACGGAAACAATACCAACAAATATTAAATACCTGTCGGTACTTCAAGCATGATGATTGGAATTATGTTGAAGACTGTGATTTAGCGCATTGGCAACCACAAGAAGAAATAGATAGGAAATAATGTTTTTGGCAAAAACACCCAAAAGTGGGGGGGTGTCTTTTTCAATATAGCAAAACACTTTGCTTGTACTAGCACTCCACAATATTCACTGGTACTTCCACAACCTGTATCGCTAAACCACCACGCGATGTTTCTTTATACTTAGTTGCCATATCTCGACCTGTTTCACGCATCGTAATTACTGCTTTGTCAAACGACACGAAATGCTCACCATTACCACGCAAGGCCATGCGTGATGCATTTATCGCTTTTACCGAACCCATTGCATTACGTTCAATACACGGTACTTGTACCAAGCCACCGATTGGATCACAAGTTAAACCCAGGTTATGTTCGATACCGATCTCAGCAGCGTTCTCGATTTGCTCTGGTGTACCACCTAATACCTCTGTCAGACCTGCTGCTGCCATTGCACAAGCAGAACCTATCTCACCTTGGCATCCGACTTCAGCACCAGAGATTGAAGCATTCTCTTTTATGATAATTCCGATTGCGGCAGCAGTTAAAAGAAATCTTATGATTCCATCCTCGCCATTTTCCTTGTAGGCGCGACAAAAATGTACATAGTAATGCAATAGTGCAGGTATGATTCCCGCAGCACCATTGGTTGGAGCGGTAACCACTCGACCACCCGCGGCATTTTCTTCGTTCACTGCTAAGGCGAAAAGATTTACCCAATCCATACTGCCTTGATTATATTGCTCATGGGTGAGTTCATTTTCTAATGAATGACACAAATCAGCAGCGCGACGTTTGACCTTTAAACCACCAGGTAATATTCCAGTGTTTTTGCAACCCGCGTTGACGCATTCTTGCATCACATTCCAAATATTTAACAGCTTGCTGCGGACTTCTTCTTCAGAATTCCAAACACACTCATTTTTAAGCATCACATCGCTGATGGATAACTTTTCTTTTTTACAGAGCGCTAATAGTTCATCTCCCGTTGAGAAAGGATGTGGCAATTCTATGTCGTTTTGTTTAATCGGAGATTTAATTTCATCGCGTTCGCTATCATCAACGACAAAACCACCACCGACCGAGTAGTAAATCTTATCGTACAAAATATCTTCGCTGGCATCACAGGCAGTGATCATCATGCCATTAGCATGAAAGGGTAAGGATTTTTTTCGATGAAATGTGATATCAACATCGTAATCAAAATCGATGGTTTTTGTCCCCGCCAAATTGATCTTTTTACTATCAAGGATTTCCTGCATTACACCTTGAACACTTTCGACATCTACCGTATCGGGTTTTTCACCCATCAAACCCAAAAGTACAGCTTTACCACTACCATGCCCTTTTCCAGTTGCACCTAATGAGCCATAAAGATCAACGGAGATACTATCTACGGCACCAAGATTACCCTGTTCTTTTAGTCCATCAAGAAAAGTGTTAGCCGCAACCATTGGACCCACTGTATGTGAACTTGAAGGTCCTATGCCTATTTTAAATAGATCAAATATACTAATTGCCATGATAGAAATTCACTAAATTAACTTTTGAGAATTATAGGTCTTCAAAAGTTACACAGTAGTGCCAAATGAGACTAAAATTTAGTATATATTTATATTTAACGGTTGTTTTTAATGAATATTGATCTAACTATAAATAAAAGATAAAAAAAGACACCCCCCTACTTTTGGGGGGGTTCAACTATTAACTGCTTATATATGAATACTTAACTTGGTATTAATTACATGAGAAAACGGTTTAATCAGACCAGTCCAGATTTAATCATTCTTCCCAAGTCACAGCCCGCAATTAAATGTAAATGGTAATGCAAGACTTCTTGATGGGCATTAGCACCCATATTTGAAATGATTCTATAACCTTCTTTCTGCAAACCTAATTGAGAGGCTACTTTCTGTACAGCTTGGTAAAAACCAGTTATTTCTGCGCTTGATCCTTTCGCTGAAAAATCATCAAATGAAATATATTCACCTTTAGGAATTAACAATACATGCACTGGCGCTTGAGGCAATATATCGTTAAAAGCTAATACGTATTCATCCTCGTAAACTTTATCACAAGGTATTTCGTCTCGAAGAATTTTCGCAAAAATATTATCGGTATCGTAAGTCACTAGTCTTGCTCCATTTTCTATAAATTTTGCATTAATTCTGGCACAACATCAAATAAGTCAGCAACAATGCCGTAATCTGCTATCTGGAAAATCGGTGCTTCGTCATCTTTATTCACAGCTACGATGATCTTACTCTCACGCATACCTGCTTGATGCTGGATAGCGCCTGAGATACCAATCGCAAAGTAGATATCTGGTGCAACCACTTTACCTGTTTGACCAACCTGATAATCATTTGGCGCA
>CALJIH010000073.1 GCA_937974135.1 uncultured Cocleimonas sp.
CCACTTTTATGCGGTTTTAACAAACCTTAGCCTAAAGGGCCAGCTAAAGCTGTTGTCTCGGCTAAAGCCTCGGCTGAATGATATTACCTTTTAGTTTTTTAAAAGGTAAATAGAATTTATGCAAGGCTAGGCGGTTTTGCAAATCTTCCCTTCGGGTAGTTGTCGCTACGCCAACATTATCTCGCAAGAGCTAGATGAAAAACTCATTTATTAAAACCAACGACACAATGGCGATATTGTGCGATATACATAACCCACCCGCTGGTCCCAAGAGAAATAGTCCAAAGTGTTGGATGAATAGTGAGTAAATTGCGCATCAAAGAAATTCAACATAATGGGATCAAGTTCCTGAAGAAACATTTGGATTTTATCTTCAAAACTTACAATGTATTGTTTCTTTTTCTGCCAAGAACCATCGATATCTTGCTCTAAACAGAGGCGCATTTGTAAGGTAAATCCCTTACGAATAATGTTATCCCTATCTGCGACATCGAGGACATAACATTGATTTTTAGATGCGGTTTTATTTGCAAGAAGATCTTCCTTACGTGGTTTTTGTAAACTCACTTTGCGCAAAGTAGCTGTTGATTTGGCTATTGAATCTCTAGATTCTATTTGTCTTTCTAATGTAGCCCATACCGCTGGTGAGATACTTTGATAAGTCTTCAACAACAAATCATGTTCTTCAGATGCCATTTGTACTTGGCGTCTACAAAGAGCACTTATGATTGTCTCTTTTACTTTTTGTAGCTCAGTTTGTAAACCAAGCACATTAATAGGCAGTGTGAAATACTTGTGCTGTTTTTTCTTATGTTTGATGCGGTGCTTTTCTTTTTCTTGAGTGCTTAATGCATAAAAATTATTACATACCCTCGGCAATAAGTAATTCGCTCGATCCGAGCGTAGTCCTTTGTCGCGATAGTGCAATGCTAGTTGTTGATCGTTAGCTGAAACATAGCTTGTCAACAATCCGCTTTCAGATTCTCTGTCACAAAGGTTTTGCAAGCTCCCGATAATTTGAGT
Organism: uncultured Cocleimonas sp.; assembly: GCA_937974135.1. Classification (GTDB taxonomy): domain Bacteria; phylum Pseudomonadota; class Gammaproteobacteria; order Thiotrichales; family Thiotrichaceae; genus Cocleimonas. The sequence goes on from CALJIH010000073.1 coordinate 1,024, forward strand.
CGACATTGTCGAGGCGAATGAATTTGGGTTATACACCTCATTCCAGTAATCGTTGATATAATCGCGAATATCAAAAGGTCTCTGCACGCGCGGGCCATTATCATCCCACACTAAAAGAGCCGATTTCCCGGGAACGGTATTGTCAGTGAATAAGCCTTTTAAAAACCGATATCCTTCATAATTGGCAACCATGTCGGCATTACTATACACACCGGTGGTCATAGTTCCCCAATAGGTTCTCTCCACTTTCATGCCAAAATCAATGGCGGCACGCTCACCTTTTTCAATATTTTCATATTGTCTAGACACATTGAGATACAAAGCCCCAACGCCGAAGAAGTGCGTTAATTTATCAAGCCCTATATGCACACCATTAACCGATACTGTAGGTGCCAAACCCTTGCTGTACTGCATAAGCGCATATAACGGTGATACATTATTATAAATACTATTTTGGCCTGAGGCGTAACTCTCCAGATGCTGAGAATCTACTCCCCACACCTCTAACTGACGTCGTGAAAACCGTGACGAAATAGCAAAAGCCAACTCGAGATCGTCTCGTTCTCTACCCTGCCAAAGTTCAACGACATCCTCAATTTCTGCTTGGATTAATGTATTCAATGCACCAGTAGCATCGCTAAGCTCGATACCGACGGTTTCATATTGGTCGGTCTCGTAGGCATAGCTATTAGCTGACCATACTGCGATAAAGGATATTAGAAGAAAAAATATGAGATTTAACATTGATGTATTAAACGACACCCCCCCACTTTTAGACGCATAAAAATGAGGGGATGTCTTTTTATGTAAGCAACCCTTTAAATTAAGCATTTTTGCATCTTTCTTGCTTGATTAATCGTTTATAATAACTATTGCGTAATACTATCGAGGATAACTTATGAACAACACTTTTAGCAGTCAATCTAAGGTAATGGTAATAAATAATAATCTAAGGGTTCTATTTGCTCTATCACTATTCCTCATACTAAGTCTGTTTAGTCAAACAGTGATGGCAAATGACAAGGCTGACATTGATAAAATACTACAAATGAATTCTGCGCCAAATGGCGTCGTATTTGAATTGATTGGTCGAGAAAACAGCAGTTATTTACCAACCGCATTAACAAAAATTGATGCTTACAAAAATCAACTCAAAAAGAAATTCCCTAATATAAAAGTTGCCGTTGTCTCTCATGGCGCAGAGCAGTTCGAGTTGACAACTGACAATGCCAAAAAAGAAATAAAATCACACCAATTGGTAAAGCGAATTACCGCAGAAAATGTCCCTGTTCATATTTGTGAAGGTCATGCTAGCTGGCGTCAAGTAAAAGCAAAAGACTTCCCAAGCTACGTGTCACCTGCAGCTTCAGGTCCAGCTCAAATAAGAAAATATCAATCCTTAGGTTATGTATTAGTTATTGTTGACTAACATAACCAGAATATATTCAGAATAAAAAGGTGAAGCCGCTACTGTTACTTTTAATCTGCTGTGCATTTCTATTCAATGCACATGCAGAAAAGTTACCTGCACCACTGCCGAATATAGAATCAGCCGCTTTTTCTAAAAAACTTAAAAAAACCTTAAAGCTCACAATCCCTGTCATTGGCGTGGAAGAATTAGCTACCACATCAGATCAATACTTACTCTTAGATACCAGAGAAAGAGAAGAGTACGACACTAGCCATATCCCTCAAGCAACGTTTGCCGGTTACAAAAAATTTGACTGGTCGATTTTAGAAAATACCCCTAAAGATAAAGCAATCGTGGTGTATTGCTCTGTTGGAGTTAGAAGTGAAAAAATAGCTGAAAAATTAAAAAAGAAAGGCTTCACCAATGTAAAGAACCTATACGGTAGTATCTTTGAATGGGCAAATAAAGATCATCCAGTCGTTGATAAAAACGGAAACGAAACTAAGAAGGTTCACACCTATAATAGAGACTGGTCACAATGGGTAGAAGATGGCGAGTTGATCAAAGTTTGGTAGACAAGCCATGCTTTACAAATGTTAGTTTGACCAAAATTCCATTGAACACTAATAAAAAGATGCATGTAGAGCTTATCTAAGCACACCCCCCTACTTTTTAGCTGTTTAGGTATCATTCAAAAACTGTATTAGCCAAAAATTTAACACAAGGATTTCAGATAAAAAAACCTCATTCAAAGATGAGGTTTTTCATAAGTAAAGTTGTATGGACTTTATATTATGTTTAACGGGACGCCCATCAACGAATACGCGACTAACCAACGAGTGGTTCAGCGGCAGGAAAATCAACATCAGTTCCAAGGACTTCGTTGATGTAATTGGTTAACGTGTTTAACGCAACATGACCAATAATTTCTACTACTTCTGCATCACTGTATCCAGCATCTCGAACAGCTTGTACATCACCATCAGATACCTGACCACGGTTCTTAGCAATATTCACAGCAAACTCAACTGCAATTGACGCTTTTTCATCGCTAGACGAACCTCGACGATTAGTTTCAATCTCATCTGCGCTTAGTTTAGCTACATTAGTACCAAGATAGGTATGAGCAGCCAAGCAATAACTACAACCATTAATTTCAGCCACAGCTAAGGCAATTCTTTCCCTCGTTTGTGGATCCAACGAACCACCACCAAGTGCGCCATTTAAGCTTAAATAACCTTCTAACGTTTGTGGACTATTACTGATAATTCTAAATATATTAGGGACACTTCCCAATTGCTGGTTAACTGCTTCAAGTGAAGCTTTTGACGCTTCTGGTGCAGCATCGACAGATGCAGGGGTAGGAATTCTAGACATGTTTTGCTCCTTAATTAAGTATATTGATTTTATTGCACGAGAATGATAACGGATAAAAAGTACTAAATCTCTCAAGCTTTCCTATAAATTCGTTGAATATCATAGCGAATACAAACATCTTCATAAAAACTGAAGATACTGTATGACCAAAGGTTAAATGATCACACCAAAAACTAAGGTACTCAAACCTCGCCTCACCCTTCGTAAAAATTACTACGCCTCACTTGATTGTTTAGATTAAATAAAATCTGACACTATGCTTCGGCAAACCATAATCAGCCTATATCTTAGAGTTGTCTGATTAAAATGATTCATGTTGAGCTTATTGAAGCGTGTATTGAGCTCGGCCAGAGTAACGAAACCCAACTTACGTGCTGAATAATAATGCCTAATAATGTTGAAGCTCATAAACGTCTTCAGTCTCAAACCTCTACCATTCATCTATTCAAATGAATTTTGTTACATGCAAAAACGACTCAACAGTGAAAACATATAAAAATAATAGTTTCACCCCCTTAGAGCACTTTTATAAAAATATATGGAGTAAAAATCATGAATCCCTTTTCAAATAACAAAAATACCACTTTGAATTATGATTTATTCTTACTCTGCCAAGAGAAAAATACAGGTACCTTATTTCTTCAGACTAATCGTCAAAAATCTGCACAAGTCTCTTTGCAGCATGGCGTTATTACTAAAATGTCATTCGAAGATAAAAATGGCTTAGAAGCAATAGAAGACTTCAAAACAGCCGTTTATAGTAAAACTCAATTTATTCCCTATTTTAGCTCGCACTTATCTACTCAGGCAGATATCAAATGTAGCAAAACAGCATTAAGCATGTTGGGATATGATGAATACTTAGAAGAAATTAACTGTTCAACAGAAAGCGTTATTTAATTTTGGTTTGAATAAACTACATAAAATCTCGGCTAGTCACTTTCTGATAATTATTTGATTAGAATGATAAAAACTGAGCTTATCGAAGTACACCCCCCTACTTTTTGCATGTTTCATTTTTTTTTAATTGCGTATAGTTATTTCGATGCATTATGACCCGCAAACTCTCCGCGAGTATTTGTTCACAGCACCAACTGACTTTCTTACCTTTGGCTTTAGTATTTACGGCCGTGACAGAAAAGTAACTCTTAGCTGCGCTACGAAATAGATCAAAACTACACCCCCCTACTTTTGAATGATTTGAGGTGGATGAATACGGAATTTCCCCATACTACATGTTGGATGTCCTATTTATTTCGTCCAAAACAAGAGTTTTAACGTATAAATTTAGTGATCTTTTCCTTTAAACTATTTCATCGTCTTTCACAGGAGATCTTCTTTTGTATATAAAACGCGCACTTCTTTCTTTCGCCTTAATCACTTTACCTTCACTATTTTTAGTTGAGCACAGTTTCGCTCAATCACATGCTAAAAGTAGCGTTTCAACCGTAACTGCTCTTGCTCGTGCCGCTTTACCACGGGGTAGTGTGCGTGATTTTGGTCCAGCACCCGCAGTACCTAAAGGTGCATTAAGCCCTAAACTTCAAGCGGCTGTTGATACCGTATTTATTGATGGGATTTCGAATGGGTGGACTACTCAGCAAGACCAAGCCATTGAAGTGATTAACAATTCCAAAGATCCTCGTTTAGCATGGATAGCGACAGATTTATTGCGCTTTGCTCAAGGCGG
>CALJIH010000074.1 GCA_937974135.1 uncultured Cocleimonas sp.
GTTAAAGCCAACCCTGTGACTTCACAATCATTTGGGCCGACAAAGAAACGACGCAATTCTGCTTGATTACTCTCTGATAAAACCTCTTGATTTCCTTCTGCATCTACTAAATTTGAAGGAATAACTGCTAGCATTTGATCATTGGTGTAAGCTTCAACTTCATCTGCACCGTTATCGGTTTGAATCCACATTATGCCGCGCTCATCAAATGCTAAACCGTCTGGACTAGCAAACTGATTCATCTCGTTTAAATCCGAACGATTGGTATTTGCATCACCATTTTCAGGTGAGCCAAAGACAAAAATGTCCCATTCAAAGCTAGTAGAATCAGCTGTCTCATTCCAACGAATGATATGACCAAACGCATTATTTAAACGAGGGTTAGCGACGTTGGTGGATTCAGTACGTTTGGTATTATTAGTAAGCGTCAAATAAACGGTACCACTGATTGGGTCAACTGCAGTCCATTCTGGACGATCCATTGGAGTTGCACCGACAAGATCAGCTGCTCCAGCGGTGTTTAAGATAATATCTGCTTGTGTTTCAAAAGTATCAGCAAGAGTGCCTGTACCATCAGCCTTTGTACTATCTAAGTTTAATGCAAGCCAGATCCCTTTACCGTCAGCATCAAAACGCGCTACAAATAATGTACCTTCATCCATATATTTTGCACCGACTGCCAAGCGATCAGTACGATCAGCATCTGCAGGATCCCAAACTGCTTTAGATTCAAATTTGTAGAGGTATTCAAAGCGTGCATCATGACCTGAATAGAAGGTGATGGGTTTGCCTGACTCTAACTTAGAAAATGCACAACCTTCATGACGGAAACGTCCTAATGCTGTGCGTTTTACCGCCTTCGAGTTTGGATCATATGGATCAATCTCAACAATGTATCCGTGTCCATTTGCTTCGTTGCGATAATCTTCACTAGCATCTGCTCCCGAAGGAGTCACATTAAAACGGCTAAATTCTCCATTAAGCTCATCAGCATTACCGGCTTGGTCATGCCAGTTGTATCTGCCTGTGTCGAGTGTTGAAAGGCCAATACGTTTTTGATCTTCTGTCATGGTTGTCTCATCTGCGACAAAATAACCAGGCCAGTTTTCTTCACAAGTCAAGTATGTTCCCCATGGTGTATAACCATTACCACAGTTGTTGAGGGTACCACGTGCTTTATCACCATCAGGTGAGAATGGAGTGACAAGAGCCGCGGACATAGCTAATGGACCAGCTATATCCATTTCTGTTGCAGCCGTAAAACGACGATTATGCGCATCGTCTTTAATTACTTGCCAATTGCCATCTATGAGCTGCACACGAATGACTGAAACGCCATGTGCATTAATTTCTTTACGCACTAGTTCAGAGTTTCTAATTGCCCCGTCGTAGTGCAACGCATCTCTATCAATATATTCGTGATTGATACACAGTAAGCCATCTGTTGAACTACCATTAAGTGGGAAAAAACGCATTCCATCATGGTGCATACCAACTGAGTTAGCTTGGTCTAAGGCCGTGTTTGTACCATCATTTTTCCATTCTGCCGCTTGACTGTTTAGGGGGGTTCCCCATGGCGCAAGTACCTGCGCACTGTAACCAGCAGCAACTGCTACAGCGTCTGTTTTTGATCCCGCTATCGAATCAAAACCTAATGAGAGTTTCTCTGCAGTACTATCTCTATTGCTACTACTACCGCAACCGCTTAGTCCAAAACTACTGAACATCGTTAGTGCGGCAAAAGCTGCACCACCTTTAAGCAGATCACGTCGTGAAATGTGTTTTTCTAAAACGCTTGAAAATGGCTCATTCGAGCTATTGTTATAACGAGTCGGGTCAAAAGTTTCTTTACTCACAATAAATTCCTTTGCTAGTTAATAAATTGCCGAAGCAATGCCAAGGAATGCTAGAAACTTATTGTTAAAGTTCAGTGACGATTAGATGAAAAAAATATGACAGGAATGAAAACGAATAAAAAAGAGCAGAAGAAGCTCTCTTTAACTCTAAAGTTAGCGTTTAAATGTTTATAAAACATGTAAAAAGTGGGGGGGTGTCTTTTTTAGTATTTTATCAGTCTTTTGAAATACTTCTAAGCAAACGATTGATAGTTATGGAATTGTTAATAATTTCTTTGAAAAATAATCTTTGTCATAAACCTGTCACATTCACCATCTATGATTTACGCCATGTTTAAAATAAATGAATTGGAGATTACATAGTGAAAAAACACTCTCTAGTACTTGGTACTGTACTTTCTGTAATATCAACCAGTAGTTTTGCAGCTGGAAGAGAACATATCGAGATAGTAGGTTCTTCTACGGTATATCCATTTGCGACAGTGGTTGCAGAGACTTTTGGTAAAAAAACTAAGTTTAAAACACCGAAGATTGAATCAACGGGTTCTGGTGGTGGTTTAAAATTATTCTGTTCGGGTAATGGTATTAATACTCCTGATATTACAAATTCATCACGTCGGATTAAAAAGAGTGAAGTTGAATTGTGCGCATCGAATGGTGTAGAAAATATCACCGAAGTACAGGTAGGATTCGATGGTATCGCGATCGCAAACTCAAAAAAAGGGGAAACCTTTAATCTTAGCCTTAAAGATGTTTTTTTAGCCTTGGCAAAAGAAGTACCAGGTGAGAAAGAAGGCGAGTTGATAGAAAATCCATATAAAACGTGGAAAGATGTAAACGCTAATTTGCCAGATACTAAAATCGAAGTATTAGGACCACCGCCAACCTCAGGAACACGCGATGCTTTTGCTGAATTAGCGCTAGAAGGTGGTTGCAAAAAAATCGATTGGATTAAAGCCTTAAAGAAGACCGATAAGTCTAAATTTAAGTCACTGTGCCATACCGTACGTGAAGACGGTGCTTATATCGAAGCAGGCGAGAATGATAATTTGATCGTGCAAAAATTGGATAAGAACAAAAATGCACTCGGTGTTTTTGGTTTTAGCTTTTTAGATCAAAACGAAGATAAAGTGAAAGGTGCGGTAATCGATGGCGTTGAGATTTCCTTTGATAATATCGCTGATGGACAGTATCCCGTTTCTCGACCCTTATACTTTTACGTTAAAGGTGATCACGTTGGCAAAGTGCCAGGTATCGCAGAGTTTCTTGCTGAATTTACTTCAGATGATGCGTGGGGTGAAGATGGTTACCTAACTGAGAAAGGCTTGATTCCACTAAGCGAAGAAAAACGTGAAGAAATTAGCGAAGCGGCAAGAGAGTTGAAAGTATTGAGTTTAGAAGAAGAAAGTTAATCTAAATTTATATTTCAAAAACTTTAGTTTTTTTAATATTATGCCGAATCATTTATTAAAGTGATTCGGTATCTTATTTATTCAGGCCTGAGTCGTTATATAAAGAAGCATCATTAAATAAATGCCTTTAACGGTTCAGACCAGAGTAAATATAGAAAAGCCGATCAAATTGATCATTAACAAAATATTGAGTCATTAATGCCTACACAAACCATTATTATTACCTTAATAGCATTGTTAATTTTCAGCTATTTTCTAGGGCAAAAACGATCTATAGCTGTTTCAAGCATCAACAATGGTCGACGTGATTTACACTCACGTCCTCATTATTATGGCTATATGGTGGCGATTTGGGCGGGTATTCCTGCGGTTCTCATTTTATTGCTTTGGACTGCATTCAATAATTCTATTGTTACTTCTTTGACGATTTCAACGTTACCTGAATCAATGCAAACCCAATCTAAGGACTCCTTAGGTTTAGTGGTTAATGAACTGAGAAATCTCGCCGATTCTGGTCAAATTGCAGATGAAGCAGATCCAATAAAACGTGAAGCAGCTAGCCATTATCAACGTTTACAAGGGATTAGTAAGTTAGCCAAAACCGTTATCGTGCTGGTTGTTGCTTTGCTCGGTATGATTTACGCTTGGCGCTTAATCAATCCAGAGTTAAGAGCCCGAAATGTGGTAGAAAAAGTCATTCGCGTGGCAATGATTTTGTGTGCCTGTATCGCAATTTTATCTACGGTAGGGATCGTCTTTTCGGTATTGTTTGAATCGATACGATTTTTTGAAGCGGTACCACCCAGTGATTTTTTATTTGGGACAAAGTGGAGCCCACAGACATCGATTCGTTCTGATCAAGTAGGTAGTTCTGGATCTTTTGGTGCTATCCCATTATTTGTTGGTACATTACTTATTTCCACCATCGCCTTAGTAATTGCAGTACCTTTGGGCTTAATGTCGGCAATCTATCTATCTGAATACGCAAGTAAATCAGTGCGCGCTTTTGCCAAGCCAACATTAGAAATTTTAGCAGGTATACCGACCGTTGTTTATGGCTTCTTTGCAGCATTAACCGTTGCCCCTTTCTTAAGGGATTTAGGCGAATCTATCGGTTTAAGTGTGGCATCTGAGAGTGCTTTAGCAGCGGGATTAGTCATGGGAATTATGATTATTCCTTTTGTATCCTCTTTATCCGATGATGTAATTTCAGCCGTTCCACAGGCGATGCGTGATGGCTCTTATGGAATGGGCGCAACCAAGTCAGAAACGATTAGACAGGTGATTATTCCTGCGGCATTACCCGGAATTGTGGGTGGTATCTTACTTGCAGCATCAAGGGCTATAGGTGAAACGATGATAGTGGTGATGGCCGCAGGCTTATCCGCAAAACTCACGATTAATCCATTAGAAGCAGTAACTACAGTAACTGTGCAAATAGTTACCTTACTCACTGGCGACCAAGAATTTGATAGTCCTAAGACTTTAGCGGCATTCGCTTTGGGTTTAGGTTTGTTTGTAATCACGTTGTTACTCAACATCGTAGCATTACATATCATTCGAAAATACAGAGAGCAATATGAGTAATTCGACTGACATCATCAGAGCAGGGCTGAAGAAGCGTTATGCGAGAGAAAAGCGATTTCGTTTTTTTGGTATCGTCTCGTTATTGATTAGTTTTGCTTTTTTACTAGTACTGTTATTTACAATAGTAAATAAAGGCTGGCCTGCGTTTCAACAAACTTACGTAAAACTTGATGTTGAATTAAGTGAAGATTTGTTAAAAGTGAATAAAGACTCAGATGAAGACGCGCTTTATTCTGCCAATTATTCAAAAGTCGTTAAGAAAAGCTTGCAGAAAATGTTTCCGGGCGTAAAAGGCAGAAAACAAAAACGAGCGTTGAAAAATATCGTCAGCAATTCAGCGGCTTATGATATTCGCGACAAGGTTATTGAAAATCCAGATTTATTAGGTACCACTCAATCCTATTGGTTTTTAGCTAAAGATGATATTGACGTGTTTATGAAAGGTAAGATTGATCGTCATTTGCCTGAGGATGAAAGACGTATCAAAGATTATCAATTTGTATGGATTGATAAACTCATCGAAGAAGATCGATTAGAAAAGCGTTTCAATACGGTATTGTTTTCAAATGGAGACTCAAGAGAACCGGAACAATCAGGTTTAAAAGGGGCAATCATGGGATCTTTATACACTATGTTAGTGACCTTATTGTTGTCCTTTCCAATTGCAGTAGCCGCTGCCGCCTACCTAGAAGAGTTTGCACCTCAGAATAATAAATGGGTTGATATGATTGAAATCAATATCAATAACCTTGCGGCAGTGCCATCAATTGTTTTCGGCTTGTTGGGATTAGCGATATATATTAATTATTTTGGGGTGCCAAGATCAACACCATTGATTGGTGGTTTGGTGCTCACCCTAATGACTTTACCAACCATAATTATTGCGAGTCGTGCCGCGATAAAATCTGTACCACCCTCGATAAAAGAAGCGGCGGTGGGTTTGGGTGCTTCAAAAGTACAGGTATTGTTTCAACATACTTTGCCCCTAGCGATGCCAGGAATTTTAACGGGAACAATTATCGGTATGGCTCAAGCTTTAGGGGAAACTGCGCCATTATTAATGATAGGTATGGTCGCATTTGTTGCAGAGGTACCCAATGGTATTTTAGATCCAGCTACAGTGATGCCAGTACAAATTTATTTATGGTCGGATAGTCCCGAGCGGGCATTTACCGAAAGAACATCGGCAGCCATTATGGTGTTATTGGCTTTTTTGGTTGCAATGAACCTTATCGCTATATTACTAAGAAAGAAATTTGAAAGGCGTTGGTAGTCGTTCTTATCATTTCAGTAAATCGTTAAATTAATGAAAACAGATAATATTGAGTAGATCCTATGAGTGATATTTTAAATACAGTACCTGGAATGCCGAGTGCCGATTCTTTGGAACGCTCTGAAGTTAAACCTGAAAATCACCGCAGTGAATTTGACGTTGAGATTAATGGCACAGTGGGTAAACCATTTGTGGATAACGCCAAAATGAGCTCAAGGAACTGTAACGTATTTTATGGCGATAAACAGGCTATTTTTGATGTCGATTTGGATATTGGCAATAATGAAATACTCGCCATGATTGGACCATCAGGTTGTGGTAAATCAACGTATTTGCGTGTTTTAAATCGAATGAATGATACGATTCCGATTTGTCGAGTTGAAGGTGAACATACTCTGGATGGCGAAGATATATATGGCAAGAAAACAGATCCTGTTTTATTACGTGCAAGGGTAGGGATGGTATTTCAGAAACCTAATCCATTTCCTAAATCTATTTACGATAATGTCGCTTATGGTGCACGCTTGCATGGTTTAGCTTCAAATAGATCAGAACTTGATGACTTGGTCGAAGCAAGCCTCATCAAAGCAGGCTTGTTCAAAGAAGTTAAGGATGATTTGCAAAAGCCTGGCACAGGTCTATCAGGTGGACAACAACAACGTTTGTGTATTGCGCGCGCAATAGCTGTTGATCCAGAGGTGATTTTAATGGATGAACCAACCTCAGCATTAGATCCTATTGCAACGGCCACGATTGAAGAACTGATGGATGAGTTGAAATCTAAATACACCATAGCAATCGTGACTCACTCAATGCAACAGGCGGCTCGTGTCTCGCAACGTACGGCTTATTTTCATTTAGGCAAATTAGTCGAAGTCAACGAGACAGATAAGGTGTTTACGAACCCTGAGCATCAATTAACAGAAAATTATATTACCGGTCGTTTTGGTTAACAGAACAACTTAGAATAATTAAAAGGTATCTCATTATGGAAATCGGTCAACATATCTCACAACGCTACAACGAAGAGCTTGAGCAGATAAGAAACAAAGTTCTGCAAATGGGCGGCTTGGTTGAGTCACAAACAAAGAAAGCCATTAAAGCCTTGCTAGACCATGACCAAGACTTAGCAAAAGATGTCGCAACTTCAGATCAATCAGTAAATCAGATGGAAGTTGATATTGATGAAGAATGTACGCGAGTAATTGCCAGAAGACAGCCCACTGCATCCGATTTAAGGCTGGTTATTGCCGTGGTTAAAGTCATAACAGACTTAGAGAGAATAGGCGATGAAGCTGAGAAAATTGCTCGATATTCTAAGAAGTTAGCGAAAAATCCTAATGTAGTAGATACGCATTCTGAACTCTCTCATATGAGTCAATTAGTATTAAGTATTTTGCATGATTCATTAGATGCCTTTGCTAGACTAGATGCAGAAGGTGCAGTAGAAATTTTAGGACGCGACGAGAAAATCAATAAAGAGTTAGACAAACTTTCGCGCTTACTGCTGACTTATATGATGGAAGATCCTCGACATATTAAAAACGCCTTAAGGGTTAGCTGGTGTGCTCGTTCCTTAGAAAGAATCGGCGATCATGCCCAGAATATTTGCGAATACGTGATCTATCTGGTTAAAGGCAAAGACGTAAGGCACACTTCGCTTGAGCATATACGGTCAAAATATTTTCCTCATGATATTGATGTGTCTGAGTCTTAGGCCACAGCAAGATGCTTGAAATCTTAATTGTTGAAGACGACCCGGCCATTGGTGAAATGCTTAAGTCTTTTCTGCTAGGTAAAGGCTATAAAGTAAAAGTGGCAGAAAGTGGGGGGGTGTGCTTTGACATGTTATCTAATAGAAATCCTGACTTGATCTTACTCGATTGGATGCTACCTGACACAAGCGGCCCTGATATTGTTAAGAAAATAAGAAGTAATGATATTCAAAAAGACCTTCCTATTTTAATGCTAACGGCACGTGCTGAAGAAGTTGATAAAGTCAAAGGCTTAAATGTTGGTGCCGATGACTACATGACTAAACCCGTATCATTAAAGGAATTAGAAGCGAGAATTAAAGCTTTAATTAGACGCGCTCAAGGTTTAAACGTCGATAAAACACTCAATCGTGGTTCAATCACAATTAATATTGAAGAAAATAGCTTACAAATTAATAACGAGTTTGTGGATATTGGCCAAACTGAGTTTCGTTTACTGCATTATTTTATGCAAAAACCAGAACGTATTCACAGTAGAACGCAACTCTTGGATCAAGTATGGGGACAAAATACTTTCATTGATGAACGCACTGTCGATGTTCATATTTTACGTTTACGTAAGATCCTAAAACCCTTTGCTGTCGATAGTATGTTGAAAACTGTTCGTGGTGCTGGTTATCGTTTTACGGAAAATATTGAGCAAAATGACGATTCTAAGTTTGACGTAAAAAAAGATGGGTAACAACGGCTGGAACATTGAGGTTTGGCGCATCGCCTTAGTGATATTTATGTCAATTCTGGGCGGCCTTATTAGCGCTCAGTGGCTACTTTCATTACTGCTATGTTTAGTCGTTTATATCGCTTGGTTATTATATAAACTCAACCAATTGCATATCTGGCTAAGTAAAGGTGCAAAGCCCGCATTACTGCCCGATAGCAATGGCATTTGGGAACGTGTTACCCAAAAAATTCAACTCACGCATAAAAAAAGTGATCGGCGTAAAGATCGTATGGCAAATTTGTTGAAACGTTTGCAGGACATTATCGCAGGATTACCCTATGCCACGGTGGTGCTTAATGGCAATAATGAAATTGATTGGGCCAATAGTCTATCGCAAGAATACTTAAATATAGATATTAAAAAAGATCGTGGACAAAGAATTGATAATCTCATCAGGGTTCCGCAAGTCCATCAAATTTTGGCGGAAAATGCGAATAAAGAAATTGAAGTAAGCTTTCCCACCGATGATTTTGGTTTAGACAAACAAATCGCCCTACAAGTGATTCCAGTTGGTGGTGATTTAAAATTATTGATCGCTAGAGACACTAGCGAACGAAATAAAATCAATAGAATGCGGAAGAATTTCATTGCCAATGCCTCACATGAGTTACGAACCCCGTTAACCGTTATTGCGGGCTATCTAGAAATCATGCAAGAGGATGAGGAATTTCCAAAACAGCTGCAACCGGCTCTTCATGCTTCAGCTGATCAATCCATTCGAATGCAGCGGATTATAGAAGACTTATTGACATTATCTCGCTTAGAAAACTCAGATCTCAATGACACTACAAGCAATATCATCAATGTGCCATCGATACTAGAACGGGTTTATAAGGATGAGAGTACCTTGATCGTGAATGATTCTCATAAGCTTGTAAAAAATATTGATGAAAACCTAAAAATTCATGGAGCAGAAGCAGAAATTATCAGTGTGTGCAGTAACTTGGTACACAACGCTATCAGACATACTCAGGATGGCACGATGATAACGATTGAATGGAAACTCAATGCAAATAATGAAGCCTGTTTAATCATCAAAGATACTGGACAGGGTATTCCAGCTGAGCATATTGCCCATCTCACAGAAAGATTTTATCGTGTTGACAAAGGTCGTTCGCGCGAAACTGGTGGTACTGGCTTAGGCTTAGCGATTGTTCAACATATTGTGCAACGCCATAATGGTAAATTTGATATAAGTAGTGAAATTGGAAAAGGTTCTGAATTTAAAGTCACTTTTCCAGTAAGTCGTGTGTATAAAGATTAAAGCAAAAAGAGAGGTCTATAGGTTTAAACAGACATAAACCGAAAAAATAATATAAAATAATTTGAACTTGATTCAAACTTATCTCTACTAAAAATAATGATGTGATAAATCACATCGCGCAGGGGAAGGGTTACAATTAAATAGGGGGAAACCAGGATGTGCTTTCAAACAGTGTTCCACGCCAATATAAAAAATATAAATCTCTTTGAGTTGTTGGGGCTTAAAAACTCACGTATATTTTTATTTTCCGCGTTATCGGTAGTTTTTCTTTTTGCTTCTCTCAACAATGCCTTTGCAATTGAACCGCAACAGCAAGCTCAAGTAAAAAAGATTATAAGCTTTTTAAAACAAGATAATCGAATAGCTTTATCTAATCACATTTCATACCCTTTGTTTAGACAAGCACCGCTAGCGCCTATCAATAATCAAAAAGAATTTTTAGAGCGTTACGATGAGATTTTTGATCGTCATCTTCTGGGTACGATTATCTCTTCAAATATTAATACCAATTGGGATAGCATCGGTTGGCGTGGGGTCATTCTTGATAATGGTATTATCGCTTTGGATCCTGATGGAAATATCACTGAGATAAATCACCATTCACAGCGTGAGCAAGAAATTGTTAATCAATTAACTTCAAATAAAGTGGCCAAAGGCCGAAGCGCGTTGCATCGCAGTGTAAATAAATACGATCAAGTAGTGCTTGAGTTGGTAACACAGCGTCATCGTATACGAGTAGATAAAATCAGTAATGGCGTGTTGCGATATACTTCATGGCCTAAGCATAAATCCACTGCAGATAAACCTGACTTGATTCTAAGCAATGGACGAATCATCAACAGTAGTGGACGTAATCAGCGATATATTTTTGATAACGGTACTTATAGTTATCAAATTAATGTTAATCACCCCAATGCAAATACTGCAGCCAAGGGAAGTTTAGAAGTTTTTAAAAGCGGTCAAAAATGGGTTCGGGAAACAGCCATCAGCGTCAATAGAAGATAAACTCATGGGCTGTGTTAAAGCCACATCTTCCCAGAGCAATCAACACAAGACCGAACAAAAGTAGGGGGGTGTCTTTTTAACATTGTATTGATATGATTTTCTTATGAAAAATTCACTTGTCAGCCGTGCTTTACTCGGTTTTTTTGCATTATTCCTTTCTGCTTGTTCAAGTATCGGTAATAACTCACAAAGCTCAATCACTGGGAATATTCAATCAGTACCTTTAACTGTTCCTGCAGTTCAGCAACGAGTCGTCATTTACAATCATGGTATTAGCAGACCACAACAAGTTGAACCGTGTTTTATGCCTTATAATAATCCACCACGTTCATTGTTATTGCTGAATGATTATCGAACATTAGTTTATAAGTTATGTTCTACGTCTACTGAATCACCTGCGATTTCATCTGCTGGTAAACAAGTGTATTTAAGAAAGAAAGAGATTGATTTTGCCATTGATGCTTTTTTAGCACGTGGGATTCAACCTAAAAACCTATTTCTTGCGGGCCACTCCAATGGTGCTTGGACGTCGCTGATGATGATGAAGGATGTAAATAAACGTTTTAATGGAGTGATTGCTTTTGCACCCGCATTTGCGGGTAGACGCAGCGAAGCCAGTTATGCACCATGGTGGCGTAAAACGGTCAGACCGAATCAAATTAAAGAGATGTTAAACGCACCGCAGATGGATGCGATTGTGTTTGCTTATGAGAATGATGCTTTTAATCGTCCCCAAGAATTACAATTTTTAGCTAATCATTATCCTCAACGAAATTCCTCTGGGGTTAATTTTGTCGCTTATGATTGTGGCTTACGCAATGCGCATCAAACGTTTCGAAAAGATTGTCGTTTAGCAGAAACTCATCAACAGATTAAACAATTCATTGAGCAACAGATTTCATCTTGGTGAAATGTAAAAATTTTGTGCTGAACATTCTTACTAAGCTTAACCATTGTATGTCTTAGTAACTTCGTTATCACACTAACGTTTGACTTATTGTTTAGACATAATATTGAACTAAGATAACAAGCGCTATCATAAACAACATTGTTTTCAATATCTTAATGTATTTATCTGACTTGATTTGTTTTTTTATTTTCAAACCAAAAGCGAGCGCAATAGCCGTGACTACAAACATTAAAGAAGAGATTGATAGCTCGTTTACGGTAAATGTTGCGGCAGTTGTAAACATTATAATTTGCGTAACTTTGCCAAATAAAAAACATAAATTAGACGCTTGAATAATATCTTGTTTGGATTTTTTAGATTCAATCGAATAGATAATCAGAATAGGAGCCATGACATTCGTCAACCCTCCTAGCACTCCTGCACTTAGCCCAAAAAGAAGTTTAGTTATTCGAGGATATTCCAAGAACCAAGGTAAATTTAGTTTTATTTGGCCACTGAGTAAGTAGATTAAAATAGCAAACGCGAGAATTACTTTAAAGAATTCGGAGTCGCTATTAATTAGAACCAATGTTCCAAGAATCGTACCGAATAATGCATAAACTGCTAATAAAAAATGACGTTTTAGTGCAGCAATGAATGATTCAAGATTGAAATGTGATTCGCTGGCGATACTAACGATATTTACTAATAATGTGGGTATCAGTGTCAAAATAATGGCACTCTGAATATCCATAAATAATGCCAATAAGGGGGTGGTAATCATTGGAAACGCAAAGCCTATGCTGCCATGTACCAAAGCGGCTACAAAGAAAATACAAGCACTGATTAAGATGAAATCTACACTCAAAAGCATCGATAAAGCATAAGCGATTCATACCATCATTAATATGCTTATTTATCGCGTTATAAAGGAAATAATCTGCTGATAAATTAGTAAAACAAGAATATGATAGGAGTTGAAAAGCTTATACAGTAATTATTATGGCAAATGATAAAAAACTCCGCTTACTTGACCGCATTGATAGAAATATTTTAAGAGAATTGCAACGTAACGGCAGGCTTTCTTATGTCGAATTAGCTGACAAAGTAGGGCTAAGTACTTCGCCTTGTTTGGAGCGAGTAAAACGTTTAGAAAACGGAGGATGGATAGAAGGCTACAATGCAAAACTATCTGCTAGCAAATTAGAGGCAGCTTTATTGGTATTTGTGGAAATAAGACTGCACTATAAAACGGGTGATGTGTTTAAAGAATTTCGCGAATCCGTAACTAAATGGCCTGAGATTCAAGAATGCCATTTGGTATCAGGTGATTTTGACTATTTATTAAAAGTAAGAATTGCAGACATGGTTGCATACCGAGATTTATTGGGACAGATAGTTTCTGAATTACCCGGTGTTAGAGATACTAGAACCTTGGTTGCCATGGAGACAGTAAAAGAATCGAGTGAAGTACTGATAAAAAAAGATTAAGGGTATCTAAAAGACACCCCCGTACTTTTATTCGGTTTTAATTGCGTTGAGCGTTTCTTCTTAATCGATTACACACTAATAGAGTGATTAAAGAGAGTAAAAATACATTATTTAGACTTCCCGCTGCCGAGTAACTCTCAAGGTTTTGGATATTAACTGATTTACCTTGCTTCACCTTTTCTTTAAATATCAGTAACTCAGCATCAAGATTTGTCATCATGTCGTCAAACGCAAGATTAAAACCAGCATAGCTTTTGTTTTGCATCACATGATCCACACCAATTGCAGTCGAACGTTTGCGTAACTTACTGATACCTGGCGCTCGCATTAACATTTTTTGACTACGCACATCAAACACGGCGGTATCAACGAAGGTTTGAATAGTATTCTCATTACCAGGTATCACGTACATTCCAACAATCGTCCAGTACAATAGCGAGGCATTATTGTGCAGAGTCTGGGTTAGTTGATCGTAAGATACTAAAGCAATAACATCGACATCATGTAATCTTGCGACTTGATTTAACGTATCGAAGCCAGAACCACCTTTACTGTTGTGATGGCGTAAGTAGGTACTTGGAATGACTTTGATCTCATCAATATAACGGTGTTGAGAAAATCTAGATTTCACTTTACTCAGCAGTCGATATTGATTACTGCTATCTAAAGTATTGCCTCGCCAATTGCGTGAGGGTAAAAATGCCAGACCAATCTTCACGGGTAAGGTTAATTGTGGAATTTGATTGACCGTATCAACTTTGATTTGTTTATTGGGATAGAGGAATTTAGCCAAACTACTCGAATGTGTTTGTTTTTGTCGATGATGATCACTGACAATAGATGAGCACCCATTTATGAATATCATTAGGGTTAAAAATAGGGCAGTCGTGATTCTTCTTGAAAGGTGCTTTTGCATGGTATTCCTCCGATGTATTGAAGAAATAATGAATCAAAGTATTTTTAAAAGAA
>CALJIH010000075.1 GCA_937974135.1 uncultured Cocleimonas sp.
CTTCTTAACTCTGCAATAGCATACATTACATTTTATGGCTCAATTAACTTTAGATTCAATACATTAGACAGTTTTATTTATTTCTCCCATTCAACATTAAAATGCGTCACTACATCTTGAATTTGAGCTTCAGTCATTAAAGTTGGATCACAGCCGCGTAACAACATCGATAATTTAGCCGTTTCCTCAAGCTCCTCAATTGCGTAAACCGCCGCTTCAACATTCTTAGCAGCCACTACTGGACCATGTGCTGCCAGCATCACTGCCGAATGTTTACCGGCTAAACCACGAACGGCATCACCCATTGCCGGATCACCAGGTCGGTAATACGGCAATAACTTAACTTTACCTAAGCGCATCACAGAATAAGGCGTTAGTGGAGGTAAGAAGTTATCCTCATCAACATCAGGAAGAAGCGAGCGCGCCACTGAATGACAGGAATGCAGATGAACAACAGCACCAGCAGTAGACCGTGTATCATAAAAAGCAGTATGTAAGCTTATTTCCTTGGTTGGTTTATGCCCATCTATATGCTGTCCTTCAGCATTGAATCTCGATAAATTGGCAGGATCCAATCGACCAAAACAAGAACCTGTTGGCGATACTAACAATCCACCATCTTCTGTACGCACAGAAATATTTCCAGAGCTTCCACCAGTTAAGCCACGATCATAAAGTGATTTTGCCAACTCACAGATGTGCTCACGCAATTGATTTTCTGTCATACTTTTCCATGCTCCATAATTCGTGCTGCCTTACTAAAGAAATCTGGTGCACCGAAATTACCAGATTTCAAAGCAACAATTAGGTTTTCTCCAGCACGCATCGCTGGAACACCAGGGTCAATTTCAGGACCTACTTCTAGTGTGTCTACTTGGAGTCCAGCAGTTACTGCACCTGAGGTTTCACCACCAGCAGAAATTAAGCGTTTCACCCCTAATGCTACTAATTGATGTGCAACTTTAGAGAAAAAATCTTCTAATGTGTTTGCTGATTTTTCTACTCCAAATTCATCCTGCACAGCTTTAACCACTGCTGGATCTGCTGAGCTATATGCCAATGGAATACCTTCTTGTTGCATTAACCAATTGCAAACCATCTCTGGAGTGGTTTTACCATTTATAACATCACCTGCATTAATTTCCAGCGAAGGATTATTTTCTTTATGAATCGCTATCTGATTGCGGGTGGCAGTAGAGCAGGAACCGGATAACGCTACACAATGTCCGCTTTCACCTTTCCAAGGCTCAGGTGTTTCAGCAATATCACCCTGATGGCGGAAATTGGCTGGCAAACCAAGTGCAACTCCTGATCCTCCTGTAATTAGCGGTAGATCGGCGGCGGCTTTACCGATAGCGATGAGATCTTCGTCGTGGATGGCGTCCACAACGATCAGGCGTTTACCATCTGCAGCTTCGGCGTCAAGTAACTGTCTAATACGCTCAGATCCTGCTGCAACATCCTGTGCTACTACGTGCCCAACTGGCCCTTTGCATTGTGGTTCTAACCAGCGACGTATATCCGGATCAGTCATAGGGGTTAACGGATGATTTTGTAACCCACTTTCATTGAGCAGCACACCATTAACAAATAAGTGACCCATATACAAAGTACGCCCTGTACCTGGAAATGCAGGACAAACAATCACACAATCGGTATCCAAAGCATTCGCCAATGCATCTGCCACAGGACCGATATTCCCCTCTGGTGTGGAGTCAAAGGTTGAGCAATATTTGAAGAAAAACTGCTTACACCCTTGTGCTTTTAACCATGCTAATGCAGCCAGAGACTGCTCAATGGCCTCATCAACATCAATTGAACGTGATTTTAAAGCAATAACGCCTGCTTCAACGTTAGCAGCAGCATTTTCAGTTGGAATACCACTGTACTGTACCGTATGCATACCTTGCTTAGCCAGTGTGTTGGCTATATCACCAGAACCAGTGAAATCATCACCGATACAACCTAATAACATTTTTCAGCTCCTATTTTTTTAGTTTGGGGGTTTGGATAACCCATGAAAGCAATAAAGGCCCCATAATTAAAGCCAATAAAACCCTTATTAAATGATGGAAACCAATAAAAATTACTTCAATTCCCATTGCTACCGCGATCATTGACATTTCCGCAAGACCACCAGGCGAGTAGGCCAAGATTAAAGCTAAGAAATTCAAATCAGTGTAACTAGCAACCAATACCGCCAACCCATAAGCAATTGAGATTTGAATGATTACAACAACGATAGCTGCCGATAAAACATGGGCTAATTGCTTCAACGTTGTTCCAATGAACCGTGCACCTACATTGATACCTATCAACACCTGAATGAGGTTTGTAATGTATGCAGGTAGTTGAAACTGTGTGATCTCAGTTAATTGCAAACCAGCACAAAATAGCAACGCGATGAGGATTAAACCAGCAGGTAATTTAATGAAACGATTAACGATAATGCTTCCAGCAATACATAGTACAAACCACCCCCAATCTGGTGGTGTCATAAAGTTGTTATTGGTTATACCTTCCTGCCTGACATCTATCGACGAAGTTATACTTATTATGATAGGTATAACCAATACGCATAAAGCTATCCTTAGCGCATGCACTATAGCTACTCTCGTTTGATCCGCTCCTGCTTGCTCACCAAGAATAATCATCTCAGTAATTCCACCCGGAGTAGCGCATAGCGCAGCAGAACCTTTATCAAACTTCATTAGTCGATATAAAATGAGATAACAAAGAAATGCAGAGGTAGCCATAGCCACAAGCAATAACAATAAAGATCCCCACCATTGTGGAATCATGGTAAAAATTTCTACTGTGACCGTCGTACCTAAGAGTGTACCAACCGCTGCTTTAACATAAGGCATTAAAGGATAAGGATCCGCAGCAGGTAACCCAGAATATGTGGCTATGATCGCAGCCAACATAGCGCCTATCATCCATCCCAGAGGAATGCCAGTCAGGGATACTAACCAACCTGCGATGCTTGCAACAACAAATGTTAAGAAGAGTATTCCGAGAGATTTATCTAGTATCATTTAGTAGATCTAGTATCTAACGCATTTGCTATACATTTCTTCATTTTAGCAATTGCTGTTTCAGGGCTTGTCAAAACCGGAAGTGAGGTATTTTCTCTAACTTTTTTAGCAGCACGTGCCATGGAAAAATGTGCAAGTAAAATCACATCTGCATCATCAATATTTGCGGCGCACCGTGCTATTACATTATCGTGCTTTTGAACATTTCCTGCTTTAAGTGCATCGAGTGCACCTTCTGCATAAACTGATTTAATCTTTGCACTAGAATTGAGGTCACGAGCTGCATCTCGAAACTCCTGCTCCATACCTGCAACCGCAGGCGGGAAAGTATAAATCATTGTGATTCTTGTGCCTTGTTGAAACGCTAATTCAAACATGGATTCATTTGGTTTTAATATCGGTATGTTTGAGGTAGCAGCTGCACGTTCAATAGATGATCCAAATGCTGAACAAGTATATAAAATACCCGTTGGATTTAATTGCTCTGCATAACGAGCCAAACCTATAATGCGATCATCTAAAGCAGATAGATCTGCACTTTTCTTAGCTCGATCTATGGATAACCCTTCTTCAAGAATAGAAACTATCTCAGCTTCAGGCCAATTATTTTTCATGGCAAGTTCAATAGGGTCAATCGCCACACGAGTAGCATGTATCAATACAATTCGCTCATCAGACATCAGATTATCCATTAAAATAGATATAAAAAAGTGATGCCATAACACTATGTGTTAGGGCATCACTTGAAGAGACTGGACAAACCAGTCAAAGGGGAGAGAGATTACCCTGCAGCTAAAGCTTCAGCGACATAGCTACCAAATTGATCTGTATTAACCGAACCACCTAAATCACGCGTACGTTTTTCAGGGTTGTCTATTACAGCATCAACCGCATCCATAATTGCATTACCCGCATCCATCAATTTCTGGATATCACGTTGCTCTCCCAACCAAGTCAACATCATTGCTGCAGATAAGATTAGTGACGTAGGATTGGCAACATTTTGACCTTCAATATCTGGCGCTGAACCATGTTGTGCTTGTGCACAACAAAGACCTGTTTCAGCATTAGCATTTATCGAACCAGCTAAACCTAGTGATCCAGATAATTCAGAAGCCAAATCTGATAGAATATCGCCGTAAAAATTAGTAGCTACAACAACATCATATTCTTCAGGTTTACGCACTAACAATGCTGCAAAAGCATCAACAATCAGCTCTTCAGTTTCAACTTCAGGATAATCTTTAGCAACAATACGAAAGCACTCCAAAAACAATCCATCAGTCATTAAAAACGAGTTAGCTTTATGAATTGCAGCTACTTTTTTATTTCGTTGCATTGCCAACTTAAAAGCTTCGCGACAAATTCGCATCGAACCATGACGAGTAATTTTACGTACCGACAATGCCATATCAGGATCAGGCATCATCTCTCCAACACCTTGATACATATTTCTATCAGGATAGAATCCTTCGGTGGCCTCGCGCATAATCACCAAATCCATACCTGGAGCTTTTGAATCTAAAAACTCACGAGATCGAGCAGGACGCACATTTGCATACAAATCTAGACCAATTCGGAAACCTGCCGATACATTTCTACCTCCATCAACCACAGCAGGATAATCCATGTGTGACTGCGTACCTAGAATCACACCATCAAATTCTGTCCGTGCACGATCCAAGGTTTCATCACGTAAAGTAATACCATGATTTTTCAGGCTTTTAAAACCAGACTCTTCTTCATGGAAAGTAAGACCTAAGTCGAATCGCTTATTCGCGGCTTCAACCACTTCAAGTGTAGCAGCCATAATTTCTGGACCAATCCCATCACAGGGCAGTGTCATAATACGCATTAATTTATCTCCATCGATTTCTAATTTTTAACAATTTCTTCTTTACTAGCGGCTTCCATACGCGCCTTCACTTTGCGTCCATAAAGCATTGGCAGAACGAAACCTGCTATAGCTATAATCCACAAAACGATTGCCAACGGACTACCGACAAAAACTGACCATTCACCATCAGATATTGTCATCGCTCGGCGCATATTCACTTCCATCTGATTACCTAGGAGAATCCCAAGGATAACTGGCACCAAAGGCACTTCTAACTTACGCAGTAACCAACCTGCAAGACCAAACCCAACCATCAACATCACATCAAAAGTTGAACCTGTAATACTGTAAATTCCAACAAATGAAATCATTGCGACCACAGGCATTAATATACGAGTTGGCACCAATAAAACTCTAGTGAATAAGCTTACTAGCGGAATATTCATCGCCAACAACATAAAGTTAGCTATAAACAAAGCTGCAATAAGACCCCAAACAACATCAGGATTTTTAGTAAACAATAAAGGACCAGGAGTAATATTCAGTTGCAATAGTACTGCTAGTAATACTGCTGTTGTTCCCGAACCAGGTACACCTAGAGCAAGCATCGGAACCAATGCACCACCAGAGGCAGCATTGTTTCCAGCTTCAGGAGCAGCAACTCCGCGTGGATCACCTTTACCAAAAGTTTTACCATCACGATCAACCGTTTGTTTTTCCAGCGAATATGCCAAGAAAGACCCTAGAGACGCCCCTGCACCTGGTAGAACTCCAGCAAAGAAACCTAACCCTGTACCACGGGTGATTGTTGGGATACAACTTTTAAGCATTTTCAAGTCTGGTAGTATCTTTGTTACTTTAGGAACATTGGATGAAGTAACTGAACCACTACGATGATGCTCTAAAAAGATAAATACTTCACTTAATGCAAACAAACCAACAATAGCGATAAGGAAGTCTATTCCATCGTAAAGATGAATATGATCGAATGTAAAACGCTGTGAACCCGTTTGCGAGTCACTACCGATCATGGCAATTCCAAGTCCAAGAGCCGCTGCAAAAGCTGATTTAGCTTGATTAGTCGACGTTATTCCGCCTAATGTAGCGAAAGCAACTGTGAACAACACAAAGTACTCTGCAGGCCCAAAGAGTAGTGCAATTTTTACCAATTGTGGTGCTAGCATAACTAATCCACAGGTTGCAAAAAAGGCACCAACAAATGAGGCAATACCTGACAAAGAAAGCGCTTGTCCGGCTTTACCTTGTTGTGCCATTGGATAACCGTCAATACATGTCATCATTGCAGGCTCATCGCCTGGAATATTTAACAAAATCGAGCTAATACGACCACCATACATTGCCCCATAGTAAACACTGGTAAGGAGGATCAACGAAGGTGTAGGACCAAGCCCTAATGAAAAGGCTATAGGAATAAGAATAGCAACACCATTAGCAGGCCCAAGACCTGGAAGTGCGCCCATTAATGTCCCAAGAAAACACCCCAAAAATGCAAGCATTAAATTTTGAGGTGTTAGTGCGACGGCAAAACCATTTGCCAATAAAGAAAGAATGTCCATTGTAATTTACCGTCAAATACCAAAAGGACCTTTGGCTAATGAAAGTCCAAGGATCAAATGAAAAACAACGTATATACCTACAGATGTTCCTACTCCGGTCACAAATGACCAAAGCGGTGTAGTACCTAAACGCCAAGTTAAGTAAGCAGTAGCAAATACCGTGGAAATTAAAAAGCCGATTTCAGGAAGCGCCCATGAATAGACAAAAAGGACAGCAGCACCAACCATAATTTCCATCAGACCATTAAGAGCTGGCCACTTAGGTTCATCATCCGGACGGACTATAAAATAAAGCGAACAAATAAAAAGTACGCTCCCCACGATATACGGAAAAGCTCTGGGTCCAATTACATCAACCATAAAGCTATCCTTAATGATAGACGCGGCCCAGATATAAAAAACAGCGAGGGCTAAGCCGAATCCACCGAAGATTCGATCACTCATATTAATATTCCTAAATTAGTGATAAATTGATAATAAAAGGCTACCCAAAGAACAAATACTTAAAGAGCATGTTCTTTAAATGGGTAGCCCGAAAGGTTAAGCAGATTTGTTACTTGATAATACCAATCTCTTTAGATAGCTTTGTAATATCTTTAATACTACCCTCTACAAATTTGTACATATCATCGCCAAAGTTGTTGAATGGAGCTATAGCTGCATCTTCAAGTGTCTTTTGGAAGCCTTCATCTTCAGCCATTTTCTTGATTGCATTTTTCCAGAACTCTTTTGCTTCGTCAGACGCACCTGCAGGCATATAAAGACCACGCCAGTTTGCACCAACTACATCATAACCCTGTTCTTTAGCTGTTGGAATGTCAGGGAAATTCTTCAAACGCTCTGGCGCAAGAACTGCAATAATGCGGATATCACCTGACTCAAGAAAACCAAGCATTTCTGAGAAATCACCAGATAACGCTTCAGTCGCACCAGATAATAAACCGGTCATAGCTTCACCACCACCATCAAATGATACATATTTCATCTTAGTAACATCTGCGAGGCCTGCTTTTTGAGCAACAAGCATTGGTTTAATATGGTCAAAACTACCTACTGATGAACCACCAGCGATCCCCACCGAACGTGGATCTGCCTTTATATCATCCATCATCTGTGTGAGTGATTTATATTTTGAGTCAGATTTTACTGCGATTGCACCGTACTCTGCGCCAAAGGTTGCTAGGAAGTGTACATCGTCCTGTTTAGCACCTTCATAAATACCTTGCGCGATACGAGCACTTGTACTCATTGATGCAGCAACAATTAGATTATTATCATCATTTCTTTCTTTTGTCACGTGAGCGAATGCAACACCGCCACCGCCACCAGACATATTTGTAACTTGCATCGAATCTTCAATGACTTTTAGATCAAATAGGTATTTTGCTGTAGTACGACAGATAAAATCCCAACCTCCACCAGGGTTAGATGGTGCGATACATTGAGGATTTTCAGCCTTGAAATCAGCAGCATTAGCAATTGTTGAAAAACTTGCTCCAACCAGCAATAAAGCTGCTGCACTAGTTTTGAATAGTTTATGGTTCATTTGAAACTTCTCCTTAGGGATCTTTTTGAGGATCTTTTATTCTTCTCGCATTTGTTTTAAACACAATCAACAAATGAGAGTCACTTAAAGTTTAAAAACTTCGTTAGTAATATTGCACTTTAAAACATATAAATGCAATGTGTTTTTTTTGCTAATGCACTGCAATGTCTAAATTACTAGACTTATCAAACATCTATGCTTGCCTTTTTTAAATCTAAAGTGCAATATGACATCTATTCAAACTCGGTTTCATCAAAATAAAAATTCAGGAGAGCAGGATTTATGAATAACAGCGGTTTAATCAACAAAATCGCCACCCAACTGACTCAAGAAATACTTTCCGGCGTGATTACCCCAGGTGGTCATCTCGTAGCTCAACAGATTGCTGATAAATACCGAGTGTCGCGAACACCCGCTAGGGATGCGTTGATTACGCTAGAAAAGTTCGATTTATTAGAGCTTCAGCCTTATCGTGGCTATTTTGTCACGGAAGATTCACCACAAAGTAAAGCTAGAGACTTATTAAAACAACTGGGGTCTGACAAAGATTACTACTTTCAACTGGTTGATGATTGGTTGTCTGACGATCTACCTGTCACAGTAACAGAGCAATACTTACGCAATCGCTATGATCTAACCAAAGCCCGTCTAAACGACTTGCTTGCCAGAGCCGCCCGTGAAGGTTGGGCTGAACCAAAAGAAGGTTATGGCTGGAGCTTTTTACCAGTCGCTAAAACTACTGAAGCATTTGAAGACATCTACAGATTTCGTTTAGCGATTGAGCCTGCTGCTATGCTCGAGCCAGGTTTTGAAGCCAAGCCTAAAGTATTAGCCGAACTACGTCGCTCACAAGAAAAATTGCTGGAAGTTGATTTGGGCAACATCCCAGAACAACTGCTGGTTAGTGGCTC
Organism: uncultured Cocleimonas sp.; assembly: GCA_937974135.1. GTDB lineage: Bacteria > Pseudomonadota > Gammaproteobacteria > Thiotrichales > Thiotrichaceae > Cocleimonas. The sequence continues at coordinate 8,910 of CALJIH010000075.1, forward strand.
TAATTTCCATGAAGAGTTAATCAAGCTATCTAATAATAATTATTTTTATTCTTCTTTGAAGAGAATCAACCAGATGCGTCGCTTAATGGAATACCGCGCTGAATTTCACTGGGAGAGATTAATCGGCGAATGTAATCAACATCTTGAGATCATTTCGCACTTGGAATCTGGCGAGATAATTGAAGCGTCTTATTTGATGCGTCGTCATTTACAAGGTGCGCTTAAGCGTAAGACAAATACCATTCTCGAGAAAAACAACACATAGCAATACCAATTTACAATTGAGTAAGTAGCTAAGTTATTTTGACTACAATGAGTAAAGTGTTCTTATTTTTGGGCACTTTTTAATATTATCCAATAAAAAAGCCTGAATTCTCGATGAGAGTTCAGGCTTTTTTTTATTTCCGTTGAATATTCTAAAAAGAATAAACAAAAGCTGAGCGGAAAATATTTTGCTTCAAATCAGAACGCATTTATGCGTTGAATAGCGTATACAACTATTAGTCATCGCCACCCATACTCATCATGAACTGCAAAATATACCAAAACAATAATCCGACACTTGAGAACAATGACAATGAAGCCGCCACATGTTGCTCAGTATGGTATTCATGGATTATGTTTGACGTACTGTAAAGTACAGAACCTGCTGCAAATAAGATCATTGCACCAGAGAACCATAGTCCTAAAGAGAAACCGAATAATATGCTTGCAAGGATTAATCCCATTGCAATAAACCCACCAATCATTAGAAAACGCCCCATAAAAGAGAAGTTAACTTTTGTTGAGAATGCTGTAAATGTTAAGCCAGCAACCAATGCCGCCGTTACAACAGCTGCGTTTTGCAACAAAGTACCACTAGGATCGCGCATCAGCGCCATGTATATTAATGGCATAAATATAATCGCTTCAGCGATAATAAATAGGCCTAAACCCATGTATTGCTTCTCGCGCGACACGCCTGAATGCGCCCAGTTATTAGCAACTGTTGACACTAACATGAATACACCTAAAACGATTAGCCAGCTCCATTTACTTCCGGCTAAAATACCCATAAATGAATTAGCAACACCTGATTGAATTAGGATTGTTTCTAAAACTGCAAAAATACCAATCGCACCCGCAAGGTGCACGTAAGTACGCTTAATAAAATTCGCACGTTCGCTTTCTGCTGCATTTGCAACAATTTGACCTGAACCTACATCTAAATGACTCATTTATTTCTCCAATAAGTATTAATCTTTAACACGATAGTTAGTCTATCATATTCTTTTAAAGTTCTGAAAAAAGGTGTGATAAAGAGGAGGTTTTTTGTTCAAACACCCTAAAAACAGGATAAAAAGACACCCCCCTA
>CALJIH010000076.1 GCA_937974135.1 uncultured Cocleimonas sp.
AGCAAACACTCCAGCATCGAATAGATCGAGAACAACAAATTATCGCTTTACTTGATCAGGGTAAAGACGAAGATACTATTGTTGGAGATTTATACAGCGGTTTAGATAAACGCTTATTGCCTTTGGCTCATCAAAACGTGCGACAGCATATTAAAAAGATTCGAGCTGAAAATTAACCAATCAAACATATTCGATTCCAAAGTGTGTTAATTATGGCTTAAACCAAACTATAAATGCTTAAAAGTAGGGGGGTGTCTTTTATCAGTAAATATCTTCAAGAAACGCGATTAAATAGATATCAATTGATAAAAAGACACCCCCCCACTTTTGATCGCTTTAGCTGTTATTTAGACACTATTCGCGAGGAGGAAGTCCATGAACCATGGTTAAAAATTCCATACGCGTTCCGGCTCGTCGATGCTCTGAAATAGCTTGGTATTCTGGGTCATCGTACCAATTTTTAGCCACCTCTTCGGATGGAAAACTAAAAAGTATCATTCGACCTTCTCTTGGTGAAAAGCCTTCTAAGTTAATGGCATTGTCGTCATAGGTAATGAATGTACCATTGTATTTTTTCAAAAGGCTGAAAAAGTTTTTTTCATATTTTCTATATTCAACAGCATCGGAAACTGACAAATTTACTACCATATATACGGGTATATCGCTCATATTACTCTCCTTTAACTTTTCTCTAATTAGTGTCGGTTGGTGATAGCATTATCAATTGTTTTTAAGCCAATCTATGACTACTTCATTGCCGACTTGTTTAGACACTTCGTAACATACTTCTTCATTAATTGTTGGGGCATTGTTAATCCACGCTGGGTATCTTGGGCAAACACCATTTAATGAGTCACGCTCGATTATCTGAGGGTGTACAAGCACTTCATCTGGGAACAAAATTGGTTCATAGCAACAATCTACCTCTTTGAATACATCATTCCAATGGCTTAATGGTTTTGTCTTAAAAAGCTCACTTATCGCTTGGATTAAATCGGATTGTGGTAATGGTTCTGATTGGCGATTAATCCATTCAGGCATAGAGACCGCTTCACAAAAAGCTACCCAAAATTTTGTCTCTAAAGGGGCGAGAGCAATAAAGCGAGCGTCGGCAGTTTGGTAAATATTGTAACAAGCTGCTCCACCATTTAAGACGAAGGTTTCTTTGTTTGAATTGCTTGCTTGAAACTTTATATATTGCCAAGCTAATGCAGCTTCATACAAGCTGATATCAATAAAAACACCAGAGTTAGAATGAGTACGGCTCAATAAAGCGGCGAGTATAGTATTAGCGGCTTGCATTGCACCTGCATGATCTGCCACCGGTGGAAAAGAGATGTTAGGCTGTGAGTTGTCTGAGTTACTTAGTGCGCCACTCAAGGCGCAATATGTAAGGTCGTGCCCAGCCTTTTGTGCGTAAGGACCATTTTGGCCGAAGCCAGAAATTGCGCAATGAATTAATCTTGGGTTGAGTTGTTTAAGTGTGTCCCGGTCAAAGCCTAATTTAGCCAATACCCCTGGTCTAAAAGATTCTAACAAGACATCGGCATTCTTTATTAGTTTGCTGAGGAGTTTTCTTCCAGAATTTTCTTTTAAGTTTATCTTAACAACACGCTTACCACGATTTAAGTGTTGGTAAATAGAAGAATGGTGTTTATTTACTTTCGCAGCAGGTGAGTTTGGAATAGCCATAAAATGTCGCATAGGATCACCTTCTGGCGGTTCTACTTTTATGACATCAGCTCCAAGATCTGCCAGTTGCCTAGTTGCAAAAGGGCCGGGGATATACTGAGAAAGATCGAGTATTTTAAAGTTTGTTAAAAACGAATGGGTATGATTTTCACTCACTTTCTCTTATCTTAGTCGTATTGTCTGGCATCTTCGATAATAGTGCCATCGTTGGGTAAACTTCCAACATGAACAAATTCTACTTCCCCACGTAACTTGCAAATTTCTCGTATGCTGTTACAAATTTCATTATTGAGATCATCAGAAGCTTGATTGGTCTCACATTTAAGCGTTAATTGATCGCTTTGATCTTGCCATTCAATGACTAAACGTGTTTTGTTTAACTCTGGGTGACGCTTAAAGACTTTATCTACCTGTTCTGGATGCACGAACATACCTCGAACTTTTGCCGTTTGATCGGCTCTACCCATCCAACCTTTAATGCGTTTATTTGTTCTACCACATGAACTTTGGCCATCCATAATCGCTGATAAATCTCCAGTTGCAAAACGGATGAGCGGATATTCAGGATTAAAGCTGGTAACGATAACTTCGCCAACCTCACCATCTGGTACAGGATCTCCGGTACCTGGTCTAACGATTTCAAGGTAGATACCTTCATCGACGATTAATCCTTCTTGCGCACTTGACTCGTAGGCAATTAAGCCAAGATCAGCAGATGAATAACATTGGTACACAGAAATTCCTTTCTCGAGAAAAGCTTCTCGAATAGAAGGGGGAAGTGCTTCACCAGTAACAAGCGCTTTAGTAATTGAGCTTACATCTGCTTCAAGAGATACTGCTTTTTCTAAAATAATTTTTAAGAAAGAGGGTGTACCAATATATGCATCGGGTTTTAAGTCTGCGATAGTCTGTACTTGTAATTCCGTTTGACCAGTTCCTGCAGGAATAACTGCGCAGCCTAGACTGTGCGCACCACTATCAAACATAATACCTGCAGGAGTAAAATGATAGGAGAAACAATTATGTGCGATGTCTCCTGATCTAAATCCTGCTGCATATAAAGATCGTCCGAAACGAGCAAAATCTTCTTTTTTAGTGCCTGGTTCGTAAATCGGGCCAGGTGATGCAAAAATATGAGAAATCTCAATACTTTTGGAAATCAAACCACCAAAGGGCCTGTCCTTCTTTTGTAGTTTTATGAGTTCTGACTTGCGTGTAATAGGAAGTTTCGCTATATCATTTATTGATGTAATTGAAGCTGGATCAATATCCTTTAACAATGATGCATATGCCGTTGTATTTGCTTTGGCATGTGCTACTTGCTTGGCCACAGCCTTAACTAAAGCTTGTTCACGATCGGGCAGTGTTCGGGTTTCAAGGGCATCGTAATATTCAGTCATTTTGAATAAAGTCTCACTAAAATTTATCTTATAGTTTGTAAATGTATTTGTTGATTATCATTTCATAGTATCTGGCATTTTAACGGCAACAACAGTTCCTTTAGCACAAACGATGTCGTTCGCAGAAAGAGTAATATCTACAATTATTTTTCGCTCTTTCACTTCTGAAAAAGTACCAATAAGTTCAAGTTCAGCGGTGATTGGAGTAGGGGCTAAATAACTGACATTTAAGGCACCTGTGACAAAACGATGTGGATCTGATTTACCAGTAGCAAGCACCGCTTGTTTATAAGCCATCGCTGAAGCACTACCAGTGCCATGACAGTCAATCAATGAAGCTAGTAACCCACCATATACAAAACCTGGAATAGCGGTGTGATAGGTTTCTGGAATAAAATGAGCAATAGTTATATCTTCATCTCCAATCCAGTAGCTTTTTAATTGATGCCCTTCGCTATTGTTTTTACCACAGCCATAGCAATGGGCTAAATCATCTGGGTAGGAATCTTGGAAAGCAGAATTGTTCACTTTGTGATTTCTCTTAAGCTAACCAACGCTTACGACGACGGTAATGTTTAACATCGCGGAAGCTCTTTTTATCTCCATCGCTGATACCGAGGTAGAATTCTTTAACGTCCTCATTTTCAGATAGTGCTTTAGCTTCACCATCCATCACTACGCGACCGTTTTCTAAAATATAACCATAAGTAGCATAGCGTAATGCAACCGAGACATTTTGCTCGGCGAGTAAAAACGTAACGCCTTCTTTTTCATTAAGCGACTTTACGATTTCAAAGATTTCTTCAACCAATTGAGGAGCAAGCCCCATTGATGGTTCATCTAAAAGTATTAATTTAGGTCTTGCCATCAATGCACGACCTACAGCAACCATTTGCTGTTCTCCACCAGAGGTATAACCTGCTTGGCTTTTGCGACGCTCTCTTAAACGTGGAAAATAGTTATAGACCTTTTCCAGATCATCGGCGATGGCTTTGCGTCCATCTTTGCGAGTGTAGGCACCTGTTAATAAGTTTTCTTCCACAGTTAAATGTTCAAAGCAGTGGCGTCCTTCCATTACCTGGACAACTCCTTTTTTAACTAACTCTGTAGGTGTAAGATCCTCGATCTGATCTCCTTGAAAAGTAATCGAACCTTTGGTTACTTCACCACGTTCGGTTTTCAGGATATTAGAAATAGATTTAATGGTTGTCGTTTTACCTGCACCGTTTGCACCTAATAAAGCTACGATACCACCTTTAGGTACATCTAAAGATACACCTTTAAGTACTAGAATGACGTGATCATAGATCACTTCGATATTCTTAATACTGAGGATATTATTTTCTGTCGACATAATTAACTATTACCAGGTTTAAATTTATAAAGTAATTAAGGGAGTTGAGAGTCTCCTAAAAAAGGAGACTCTTCTTGTAAAGATCTAATTTTATAGTTTTGTAACTATAAGCATTTAGATTGTCTTACTTACAATCGCGTGCTTTTAGACTGTTCTCTTTTGCATACGCGGATGAATCTTCTGCAATTAATGGGTCAATTACTGAGCGATCTGACTCAACGAATTCAGTAATTAGTTTCCACTTCTTAGCTTTTGCATCCCACTGTTGCATTGCAGCCAGACCAGGCCCACCATGATTTTCACAACTAACATTTATTTCTGGACCAAAACCTTCCAATCCAAGCGTTTTTAAACGTGCGTTGTCAATCTTTAGAGACTCCATGCCATCACGCATTTGTCCACTTGTGATATCTTTAGTGTTGTGTATTTTCTGAGCGTTTGCAGTTGCTTCAGCTGCCAGCATAGCTGCATACATACCACGGTTGTAAAGAGCAGTACCAATATTGCTACCATCACCTGCGGCTTTACCTGCATCTTTAACGTATTTCTTGATATCGTCAAAAACTGGATAGTCATCACCTACACCATGAAAGGTTACAGCTTTATAACCATTTGATTTTTCACCAGCTGGTAATACGTCATTCTCAGAACCAGACCACCAAATGCCTATGAACTTACTCATATCAAAACGAATATTGGTGGCTTCTTTAATCGCTACCTGATTCATTACACCCCAACCATACATAATGATGTAATCTGGACGATCACGACGAAGTTGTAACCATTGCGATTTTTGTTCTTGACCTGGGTGGTCAACAGGAACCAACGTCAACTTGTATCCATGCTTTTTTGCTAGCTCTTCAAGCGTACGAATAGGCTCTTTACCATACGCAGAGTTATGATAAAGCAAAGAAATTTTCTTATCTTTCAAATCTCCTTTTTCTTCATCAGAGATATGCTTGATGATTACAGATGCACCATCCCAATAGTTAGCAGGGTAATTGAATACATGACTGAAAACTTTTCCGTTTGCAGCTGAAGTACGACCATAACCCATTGAGTGTAAAGGAATATTATCAGCTGTTACTTTAGGGATTAACTGATACGTAATACCTGTTGAAAGTGGCTGATAAATTAAAGCCCCTTCTTTAGTAGATTCGTAACACTCAACTCCTTTAGCAGTGTTATAGGCAGTTTCACATTCAGGAGTAATGGTTTTTACTCCATTGATACCACCATCGCGCTCATTAAGTAATGTAAAATAATCCGCGTATCCATCTGCAAATTCAGTACCATTCGGACCATATGGGCCTGTACGATAACTTAGCATTGGGTAAGTTAAATCAGCAGCTACTGGAAACGAAGTTGCCAGAATAGTTGCTGCCACAAAAGCTGCACTAAAGTGTTTAAATTTCATAATTGCTCCTTTGATATATATTATTGCCAACTTGCTAAAATCTAGTTCGCCGGCGTCTTTTTAATTTCTGGCTAATGAGGGAACGGCCAGAGTCGTAATTTCTCTTTCGTTATGCGCCATAGCTGTGCAAGCCCATGAGGTTCAACGACAAGGAAAAACATAATAAGCCCACCAATAAAAACTAACTCGAGATGAGCGGCTAAATCAGCTGGCCAGCCAAAGCCACCAACCATAATATTTTTCATTAATACAGGTATTAATATTAGAAATGCAGCACCAAGGAATGATCCTAAAATACTACCAAGTCCACCAACGATAACCATGAACAAGACAAGAAAAGAAACATTAATACCAAAGGCTTCTCCTGGCTCAGCGGATCCAAGGTAAACACCAAATAACATAGCACCTGCCATACCTATGTAGAATGAACTGATGGCAAAAGCTGAAAGTTTTGCTTGCAGCGGGGGAATTCCTATAATTTCAGCAGCAATATCCATATCGTGAATAGCCTTCCATGCTCGTCCAATTCTACCTCTGGTAAGGTTGCGCGCAATGAAAGCAAAAATGGTTACCAAAGTTAAACAAAATAAATAGGTTGCCCAAGAGGGTGCTGATGGACCTGAGATGGCAATTCCAAACATGGTTCGTTCTGGAGCTGTAATCATCCCCGATGCTGAATAGTTATAAAACCACGGAATTTTATTGAACATCCATATTAAGAAAAATTGTGAAGCTAAAGTTGCAACCGCTAAGTAGAAACCTTTAATCCTTAAGCTTGGAAGTCCAAAAGCTATACCTACAAGTGCAGTAATAAGACCTGCAATAATAACTACAATAAAAATATTCATCCCGGGAAAAGCAATCATAAGCTTGTAGCAAGAATAGGCGCCTACTGCCATAAAACCACCAGTACCTAAACTGACTTGACCACAATAACCTGTGAGGATATTTAACCCTAATGCAGCCATTGACCATACTAAGAAAGGAACTAGTACTGATTTTTCCCAATAGTCATTGATAAAAAATGGTACAACAAAAAATGCAAATCCAAGTAATATCCATATCGCATAGCGATCAAACTTTATTGGAAATGATTGCTGATCTTCAGCATAGCTGGTTTTGAAATCCCCTGATTCTCTATAAAACATGCTTAAACTCTCTCTATGATTTTTTCACCGAACAGACCTTGAGGCCTGAACATAAGGAAGGCCAAAGCCAATACGTAAGCGAACCAGTTTTCGGTCGCTCCACCAAGCAAGCCGCCAACTGAGTATTCAAATAATTTCTCACCTACACCAATTATTAAGCCCCCTATAATTGCACCTGGGATAGAAGTAAATCCGCCAAGAATCAATACAGGTAAAGCTTTTAATGCTATTAACGATAATGAGAATTGCACGCCAGATTTTGAACCCCACATAATTCCTGCAACTAATGCTACGAAACCGGAAAGGGACCAAACTATGATCCAGATAGTTCGCAGAGAAATCCCGACTGTAAGTGCGGCTTGATGATCATCAGCCACAGCTCTTAATGCTCGTCCTGTTTTTGTGTATTGTGAAAATAATGTAAGTGCCACAACAAGCAGTATTGCAATGCCTGCAGCCCATACATCTAATACGTCAATATACATACCATAATATTCTGTACCGCTTGCAGCCCAACCTTTGGTGAAATCTTCTAACCATAGAGAGCCTCCAGAGGGTAATCCAACATCCATTGTTTTAATGTCCGCACCCCACATTAAATCGCCAAAGCCTTCCATAAAGTAAGCTAAGCCTATGGTTGTCATAAATAGAATAATTGGGGCTTGGTTTACCATGTGTTTGAGGACAATTTTTTCTAAAAGCCACGCAAAAAGAATCATCACTAACATCGTCAGGATTATGGCTAAAATTGTATTAAACCCATCTCCCCAATGATGTATTTTGGTGCCAAAAATAGTGTTGATAAGATGTGCAAATGGTACTTGACCTGTTTGAAACCCAACCAGCGTAAGCGCAGCAAATAATGCCGTCACACCTTGTGCATAGTTGAATATTCCAGAAGCTTTAAAGATTAAAACAAACCCTAGAGCGACAAGGGAATACATTATTCCAGCCATTAAGCCATTCACTATTACCTCAAGTGCATTTAAAAATAATGGGCTCATAATTGGCTCCTCATTGTTGCTGCTTTATCCATTGTTTGTGTATCCGTATAGGACAAATCAAAGAAATCTTTAGTCATGACTTACTCCTAAATATGCATTAATTACGTCTTGGTCATTGCGCACAACATCTGGTGTTCCATCAGCGAGTTTGCATCCATAATCAAGAACTACGATTCGGTCAGATAAATCCATTACTACTCCGATATCGTGTTCGATTAGAGTAATTGTCGTTCCAAATTCATCGTTGACATCAAGAATAAAGCGACTCATGTCTTCTTTTTCTTCTTGATTCATGCCTGCCATTGGCTCATCTAACAATAATAGTTTAGGCTCAGCAGCGAGTGCTCTGCCTAACTCAACCCTTTTTTGCATACCATAAGGTAGACGACCAACAGGTGTTTTGCGGATAGCTTGAATACCTAAGAAATCTATAATGTGTTCAACGCGTTCTCGATGTTCTAACTCTTCTTTAGCGGCAGGACCTGCCCATATCGATTGCCAAAACAAGTTTGTTTTCATATGAGTGATGCGCCCGGTCATTAAATTATCGAGCGTTGACATTCCTTTAAAAAGAGCAATATTTTGGAATGTTCTGGCGACTCCTTGCCTAGCAACTTGATAAGGTTTCATCGCTACACGTTTCTTACCCCGAAACCAAACCTCACCTTGTTGCGGATGATAGAAGCCATTAATAACATTTAGCATTGAGCTTTTACCAGCTCCATTAGGGCCAATAATTGCTCTTACTTCACCTTCTTTGATGTCAAAGCTTATATCTGTTAAAGCTTTTACTCCGCCGAATGATAAAGAGATATTTTTTACCTCTAGGATAGTATCTCCAATTCTATTTTCGCCACTCATTAGTTAGTACTCCCTGAACTTACGACCGGCTTAAAGGTTTTAGCCTCAACGATATTGAGCGTAGCTTCAATTGAGCCTTTACGTCCATCTTCAAATGCCACTTCTGTATTGATATAACAATCTTTCGCACCATTATATAAAGCGTCTATTAAGACATTATATTTTTCAGCAACAATACGTCTTCGCACTTTACCTGTACGTGTAAGTTCACCATCATCTGGGTCGAGTTCTTTATGTAGTATTAGGAAACGATGTATTTGTGAGTTGGACATCAGACTATCTGTAGATAAGTCCTTATTCGTTTGCTCAATGCTCTCTAGCATCATTTGATAAACCAATTCATGACCCGCTAGTTCTTGATAGCTGGCATAGGGTAGATTATTTCTTTCTGCCCAATTTCCTACCGCTTCTAAGTCAATATTGATAAAGGCCGTACAATGATCTTTGCCATCGCCAAGAGCAACGACTTCTTTGATATGAGGGAAAAATTTGAGTTTATTCTCAATATATTTAGGGGCAAACATGCTGCCGTCGCTAAATTTACCTACATCCTTTGCACGGTCAATTATTTTAAGATGACCATTATCAGCAAAGTATCCTGCATCTCCAGTGAGAACCCACCCTTCTTCATTTTTCGTCTCTTTAGTCGATTCTTCATTCTTATAATAGCTATGAAAAACGCCAGGTCCGCGATAGATAACTTCTCCGTCATCATTTACTTTAACTTCAACGTCAGGTGCAGGTATACCTACTGTATCCGCGTATATTTCACCATCTGGTTGCATTGTGATAAAAACAGCTGCTTCAGTTTGACCATAAAGCTGCTTAATATTTATTCCAAGTGAGCGGAAAAAATCAAACAATTCAGGCCCAATAGCTTCACCTGCTGTGTAAGCTAGACGTATCCGACTGAAGCCCATAGTATTCTTAAGAGGTGCATATACCAGAATATTACCTAACCAATATAAAAATCGTTCCTTTGCTGTAACTTGCTTGCCATCTAGCATGGCTACACCAGTTGATTTGGCAACACCCATAAAATAATGAAACATTTTTTGTTTTAACTTACTAGCATCCATCATTCTGATGGTTACTGAGGTTAAAATATTTTCAAAAATAGCTGGTGGTGCGAAATAGTAAGTCGGTCCAATTTCTCTTAAATCTGTCGAGACTGTATCAGCACTTTCGGGACAATTTACACAGAATCCCGTAACGTAGGCTTGTGCGTAGGAGAAAATATGATCTCCTACCCATGCCATAGGCAAATAAGACACAATTTCATCGTTTTCGGTTAACTGATCAAAGTTAACACTATTGATTGCAGTAATGATGATGTTGTCATTCGTCATTACCACGCCTTTAGGTTTTCCAGTTGTACCTGATGTATAAAGGAAGATACCTATATCAGCACCTGATCCTTTATTAATTTCTTGATCTAAATAACCTGGCTTCTTTTTTGCAAAATTTCTGCCTAATTCCTGTAAGTCTTCGAAGTCATGCAAATTTGCTTTGTCATAGTCTCTTAAGCCACGAGGATCATCATAGATGATTTGTTCCATGGCAGGGCATCTATCAAAAATCTCAAGCATTTTATCAACTTGCTCCTGATCCTCTACAAGTGTGAAACGTACTTCAGAATGATCCAAAACATATTGCATTTCATCTGCTACTGAATCTTGATAAACAGGGACAGGAATTCCACCTAAGCACTGCGCTGCACACATTCCCCAATAGAGGCGAGGGCGGTTATTACCTACTATAGCGAGTTTGTCACCACGCTTAAAACCAAGCGAAGCCAAACCATTGGCTAATGCAATTATTTCATCTGCAGCTTGCGACCATGTCCATGATTGCCAGATACCCAAATCTTTTTCACGAATAGCATCTTTGTTGGGACGCTTTTTTGCATGATCCAACAACAACTTTGGGAAGGTGTCTAATTTATTAGATTCACTCATTTGTATTTTCTCTCTCCTTTGGGGGTAATGACATTCCCAGAGCTCCTTCTAAATCACCTTATGATGATTTGTTTGCTTGTATTATAGTTTACGTTTACGTAAACGTAATGTCCAGTGGTTGAGTTTAAATTTAACAATAATTTTTAATTAACAAGTTTAGGGATATTAATACTAATATTCATAAAACCCTTTTCCGGTCTTTCTTCCCAAATAACCTGCGTCTACCATTCTAGTTAACAATGGGCATGGTCGATATTTAGGATCACCGAGACCATCATGCAGAACTTTCATGATAGAAAGACATGTATCTAAACCAATTAAATCTGCTAATGCTAGTGGTCCCATAGGATGGGCCATACCAAGTTTCATGATTTCATCTACAGCCTCAGCTTTAGCAACACCTTCGTGAACAGTAAATATTGCCTCGTTAATCATCGGCATAAGTATTCTATTAGATATAAATCCTGGACTATCGTTGCATTCAACGGGAATTTTACCAATTTGCTTCGAAAGTTCTTCTATTGCTAAATAAGTCTGATCATCAGTCTGTAATGCTCTAATGATTTCGACAAGCTTCATTATTGGGACAGGATTCATAAAATGCATCCCTATAACTTTTTCTGGTCTTTTG
>CALJIH010000077.1 GCA_937974135.1 uncultured Cocleimonas sp.
TTCATAGGCTTTGTGCGCACTATCATCTACTTTGCCAAAACCGTAGTTACGATCGAAATCACAGTAGTAACCATCGAAGGTACAACCTGTATCGAGAATTAGTACATCCCCATCGCGTAATTGTCGTGACCCTGCGGGTGAAATGATATCGCTGTAACCTCCTTGATCAGCACCTCCGACTAAGAAAGCAACATCATCCACACCTTCTGTAAGGCATTGAATTTTAAACGCACGAAATATTTCTGCATCTGTCATACCCGGATGTACAAATTCGAATAAGCGTTCAAATACCGATGAAACTGTTTGCGCGACATAACGAAGCTTCTCAACTTCAGCGGGTGATTTCACCATACGTTGTTTTCGCATAATTTGTGTGGCATCGACAAACTCTATGCTTCTGTCGTGATTTGATAAGTTTGATTTGATTTGATCTAAATCACACAAAGGCATACGCATCAGTGTTTCACGACCTGCTGAAATACCTATATTGCAATATCCAGTCGCTGATTTTGCTCTCTCAACAGCTTCAACCAACGCCTCCGTGAGTAAACTCACTCCATCGTCTTTAGGATTGGGCGATGACCAATTGCGGATATCAGTCATCCAACCTTTACCCATACATTCCACACCAATCGTTGGAATTACAGCAATAGGTAACCCTTCGCAGGGTAATACTAAATACCATGGACGCGTTGGACTTTGCCAAAACTGGGTGAGATAACCCGTGTAATAATTAATATCGTGTTCAGTGGTAAGTAAAATGGCAGCAAGTTTTTGCTCGCGCATTCTCTGTTGCACTTTGGCAAAACGTTTTTCAAATTCTGCGTTATCAAAACCACGTGCTGGTTGGGTCATTGCCATTTTAATTTCCTTTGACGACTAACTTATTATTGAAAAAGACGACCCTTTTCAGGATTCAATTGTAATCCCGTATGCCGAGCCAAATCCCAAGCCAGAGCTTGATTACTGGATAAAGCATAAACACCCGTTTGCGCTTCAATTTCGGGGATCACATGCGCGCATTTCATATTAGTACAAGAAACGAATACCGCATCCACATTCGGGTTTCGTTTTACCAGATCAATTGCATCGCGTTGAATCGATTGTGGAGAAATTCGACCCACAAAACGATCTTGTTCTTCGTCATAACTTGCCGAGGCAGGGACTTCAATTCCTGCTGCTTCAAAGCGATCAATCATTGTTTGGCAAACTTCTTTACTGTAAGGCCCAAGGTAAGCGACTTTTTTGATGCCTTTTTCTTTACAAGCTGAAAGCACAGCATCCAAAGGATTACTCACCTGTTTACAAGGTCGTTCGGCAGCTGCCAGTTTTGCAATCTGCTCGCCACCAATATGCATCGCACCAGAGGTACAACCATATCCCAAAGCATCAAATTCAACCTCCGGTGGAAACAAAGACATGGTTTGCCCTAAATGCCCTTCCATAGCTTTAAGTGTTTCTTCGGTTACTTCGTTTTCAAATGGGATGCGGTTTACAAATAAACTAACTGGTTGATCATCGTAATAATGACGAAATTCATCTTCGATGGTGACATCGGATTGCAACACGATTAAACCTAATTGCGTTTTATAATCTCTATCTAATAATTCGTAATGAATCTTATCCATAAGCCATTCCTTAACCTATTCGACAATCTATCCGACGATCTCTTTATATAATTCAGGATCTGTCGCACCTTCGGTTCCCAGCATTAAAATCACTGAGTTTTCATTTATATTAGCTGATTCTGCGAGTTCTGGGTTATCGACAAAAGTTTTTAGGGTAATTAAACCCGATGCAGAACATTCACCACCTTCAATATTAGGACGATTCCCTTCTGATTTAGCCAGATAACGCATCATCTCTTTTACACCTTCATCACCGACTGTAATTACGTGACTGGCGCCATAACGCAAGATCGGCCACGCTAATTCAGACACTTCACCACAAGATAATCCAGCCATTAAAGTTTCATCGACAATATCAACTAAATGGATTTTATCGCGTTGCATACTCTCCAATACACAATCAGACATATCGGATTCCATCACGATGATTTGTGGTAAATCTTCACGCCAGTGTTTCCAGTAATAAGCGATTAAAGCGCCTGCCATTCCGCCACAACCCGCGGGAAGAATAATATGCGTTGGCATCACATTTAAAGCTTCTAACTGCTCAATCTCTTCAGCGGCTAAAACGGTATAACCCGCCATGATCTGTGTTGGAATTTCATTGTAACCTTCCCATGATGTATCAGACACAATCTGCCAACCATTCTCTTCAGCCATTTTGATACATGCGGCTATCGAATCATCATAATTACCATCGATACGATGCACCGTCGCGCCATTTGCTGCCAAGATTTTTGCACGCCCTTCACTCACGCCAGCATGAATAAAAATATGACACGGAATGTTTTTTTGCTGCGCACCCCATGATACTGATCGACCATGATTACCATCGGTTGCGGTACATACCGTTAACGGCGAGTCGTCACCATTCAGTTCGCGTTGCTCCAACACATGTTGAACCGCATACGCACCACCTAAAGCTTTAAACGCACCCAAATTTAAACGTGTCGATTCATCTTTATAATAAATCTTAGCCACACCCATTTCTTTGGCAAAATCATCTAATTCAATCAGATCAGTTTGTTTGTAATCTGGCCATGAAGTGATTTTCTCAAAAGCAGTTTCACACATACCCTCCGGGAAAAGTGACTCTGCTACTTGGAACATCGCGTTATCTTGCTTAGGGTTTTTGTAGTAGTTGGTATATGAATACTTCATTGATGCTCCAAATATGCTCAAAAGTGGGGGGGTGTCTTATTAAATATTGATTAAAGTATATCAAAGCTAAATGATGCTAAATTATCGGCTTTCATTTATATTTGATTATTTTCAATCATAATTTCTGGAAAACTGATCAATGAATATTGATAAAGCGGATATTACAATCATCAATGAGTTACAAAAGAACGCGCGTATAGGTATCGACAATCTTGCTGAAATGACTTCGCTATCGACAGCATCGGTGCAACGTCGTCTTAAGAATTTACGCGATAATGGTGTCATTCTGCGAGAAGTTGCAGTGGTTGATCCGAGCAAAGTAGGACAGTTGATGAGTTTTGTCGTTCTGGTCGAATTAGAAAGAGAACGCCGCGATCAAATAGATGAATTCGTACGCCGAGTGACTAAAGAACCACAAGTACAGCAATGTTATTACGTTACTGGTGATGCAGATTTCTGTTTAATTTGTACAGCTACCGATATGAATGATTTTGAAGAGCTTACGCAACGCTTATTTTTTGAAGATGCAAATGTGCGACGTTTTAGAACATCCGTAGTGATGGGTCGAAAGAAAGTGAGTATGGAATTGCATATTAAAGAGTCTGATTAAACAGTTTCAAATAACTAAAAAGACACCCCCCAACTTTTTGATGGTTTTTCATGAAATCAAACTAAATAAAGCTATAATCGAGATCACAAAATTAAACAATGAGATTAATATGGCTTTAACAAGAATGG
>CALJIH010000078.1 GCA_937974135.1 uncultured Cocleimonas sp.
TCAATTTTGGAAATACTAAATATAGTGTTTTCTTATAATAAACAAAGCTTAACTTATGTATAATTTTAGTGAATAATTTACCAATTGTAAAAAGATCGAGTAATCATAGATGAGTGTAAAAAAGGCAGAACAGGGCGTAAAACTTCGTGGCGCTGAAAAAGTCGCGAGGATTCCGATCAAAGTCATCCCAAGCACTGAAATAAAACGCAAGCCATCTTGGATCCGTGCCAAAGCACCTACTACACCTGAAGTGAAACGTTTGAAAGCAATTCTACGTGAACAGAAACTCAATACTGTTTGCGAAGAAGCCGCGTGTCCTAATTTAGGTGAATGCTTTACCAAAGGCACGGCGACTTTCATGATTATGGGTGATATTTGTACACGACGTTGTCCATTTTGTGATGTTGGACATGGTAGGCCTGATCCGCTGAATGTGGATGAGCCAGCCAGCCTTGCGGAAACGATACAAGCCATGGGATTGCGCTATGTAGTGATTACTTCGGTTGATCGTGATGATCTTCGCGATGGTGGTGCACAACATTTCGTTGATTGTATTAATGCCGTACGTGAAAGTAATCCTGATATCCAAATAGAAATACTCACACCTGACTTTCGCGGTCGTATGGATATCGCTTTAGAAATCATGACTAAATCTCCGCCCGATGTGTTCAATCATAATCTTGAAACAGTGCCACGTTTATATAAGCAGTCACGACCTGGTTCTGATTATCAGTGGTCATTAGATTTGATCAAAAAATTCAAAGCGATGCATCCCACGTTGCCGACGAAATCTGGCTTGATGCTGGGGCTAGGCGAAGAGATTGAAGAAGTTAAGGCAGTGATGCAAGATCTGCGCGATCATCATTGCGATATGCTGACCTTAGGTCAATATCTACAACCAAGCTTAGATCATCTAGCTGTAGAACGTTTTGTCACTCCTGATGAATTTAAAGAACTAGAGATCATTGGTTATGAAATGGGTTTCTCGCATGTAGCAAGCGGCCCAATGGTGAGATCATCCTATTTTGCTGATGAACAGGCTTCAGGTGTTTTAAACTAAAAGGTAAAAAGCCTTGAAAGTAGGGGGGTGTCTTTTAAACATTCCCCAAACACAAAAATGCTGATGGTTCTAATTCATCAGAAATTTGTAATACAGATTTAACCTGATCATTATCAAACCCACCCACCAATACCATACCGATATTTAAGGCTGTTGCTTGTAATTGTACATTTTGAGCGACGGCACCAACTTCGATATAACAATATCGTTCTCCGCGTTGATTAAGCGGTTTTTGCGCAGCAAAGTGTTTATTCATGGATTGGATATCACTACTTAAAACAAATACCACAACGGCATTTGATACCCATGCTTGCTCGCCAATGGCCGTTTTTTCTAACGACTCTGAAAACTGCCCCGCCTCAATTAGTGCTAATGAATGATTCATATTGTCGTACTGATACAAACCTTCAGAAACATCTAGCACGTTTTTTATCACAACATGAATCGTGAGAGGATATTGTTCTTGCGCCGATGGGGTCAATAATTTATTACTGTCCGTACGCTTACCTTGTGCTGCATGCAGTAACTTCGAAAGATGATGAAGAGTTATTGCACTTTCACTGTATTCTCTTTTTGTCTCTCGAAGCCTAAAGGCTTTTTCCAAACTAAAGAGATTATCTTCATCAGGTTTAGGGAGTTGTATAACCATGATAGTTAGTTTAATTTAAATTATCGAGATTAGATATTTCAACTCGGAATCTTTTAAAGCAAGAATGAGTTTAAGAATGTTTGATGAATGTGGTTTTACAGGGGGAAATGCCCAAAAGTAGGGGGGTGTCTTTTTTAAAATGGTAGAAGTTTATTTAACGACGATTGATTTGCCGTCGCGCAACAAGATTTTGACCGTTTCACCTTGTTTGAATTTTTCTTTAGAAACTTGAGTAATCGCGACAGTATCTCCTGTCGATTTTTTTACAATAATTTCTTGTGCTTCGACTTTACGATTACTGCCAAATATTCGACTCAACGATCCCACATCGATCGAACCATAAACACTACGAAAGCCACCAGAACTGGCTGCAATGCCAATCGATGGTCGACTGTAATTTCGCGGTGTTACTTGAATGTTTCTAACCGAGACAACTGTCCCGGTTTCAACGTTTTGTTGTTCATTTAAGGTTTGAATGGTTTTGTATTTTGGTTTGGCTTTTTCAGTGTTCGAACAAGCGCTTAAACCAAATGAAAGCCCTAACATTAAGAAAAGTGATAATACGATCTCAGGTTTCATTGAAGGTTTTTTCATAAAGTGGCTGTTCCTCCTAGGTTTAACAGTACGAATTTAAATTATTGATTTTTACTTTTTTGATGCCTTTGCAGTACTTTACTTAAACATTCAAGATAAGTGATTTCATCAGGCATCGTCTGATTTTGTTGTGTTTGCCAGATCGATTCCGCAAGGCATTCGATCATTTCGTGTTCGGCATCGTGCACATCTATTAGTGCCACAATGCTTTGATAAAGTTCAGCGATTCCTACAGGTCGATTAGTACTTACTTGCTCGCGCAATCCTAAATGCATACCCATATGCAAGAATGGATTACTATCGCCCATTTCAGGTAAATAGTCAGCATTAATACTCGCTTCTTTGTTTTCTAGCAGCTTGTGGTACTCAGGATGTTCTTTGATTACAGCAGTTATTTGTTGCTCTAATTGACTGAGTTCTTCTTTTTGCGCAAGATGTTTTGCCCAAGTATCGCAATAAAATTCGCGTAATTTATCCCTTTCATTGCTAATCATTTCATTAACTCGATATTTATCATGGAAGAATTAGCTTTGTGTGGATAACCAGTTTTTTAAATTTGCTGCGACTTTTTCTACGACTCGCTGACGCGCTTCTTTTGCCGCCCAAGCCACGTGTGGAGTTAAAATAAGATTAGGAATATCAGGATCAAGTAAGGGATGATCAGCCGGTGGCGGTTCCACTTCTAACACATCTATTCCGGCACCTGCAATAACACCATCTCGCAGTGCTTGAGCAAGATCCGCGTTATCGATGACTGCACCACGTGCTGAATTTATGATAAACGCCGTTGATTTCATTTTTGATAAGAAATCATAGTTAATCATTTTGTTAGTTTCAGGTGTTAACGGGCAATGTACACTTAAAACATCAACTTGTGGCAACATATCTTCAATTAATACACGACCTTCAGGTGCTTCAGATGATCCCACTCTAGCGCCAAGCATGATGTTCATATCGAAGGCTTTGGCGAGTTTTTCAACACCTTTAGCTAAAGAACCATAACCAATAAGGCCCAATGTTTTTCCTGCTAATTCTTGAATGGGAAATTGCAAGGTACAAAAATGAGCACTTTTCGACCATTCACCGTTTCGGGTAATTCTCTGATAATCATTAATACTAGTCGATAACGATAAAATTAAGGTGAAAACGTGCTGTGCTAATGATGCAGTACAGTAATCGGTAACGTTGTAATAAGCGATTCCGTTTGCTTCGCAATAGTCACGATCGATATTATCCATACCAGTTGCGGCTAACAAGATCACTTTTAAATCAGGGAGTTGTTCGAGTAATTCTTTATCAAAAACGATTTTATTTGCGACAGCAATTTGAACGTTTTGTAAACGCTCTAATCGTTCGTCTTTAGCAGTCTCATCATAACGCGCCCAGTTATCATTTAATGCGAGTAGATTAGTTAAATCCATATCGCCGTTATTGTTAAAGCTGGTCTCATCTAGGATAACAGCGTTCAAATTACTCATACTTATTCCTCAAATACTTTTTCTTTAAAATCACATAAATCACTTATCAAACAAGCACTGCATTTAGGTTTACGTGCAACGCATATATAACGGCCGTGTAAAATTAACCAATGGTGCGCATCCACTAAAAATTCTTTAGGAATAAAGTGTAGGAGTTTTTTTTCAACTTCAACGACATTTTTTCCTTTACCAATCCCGGTGCGATTAGATACACGAAAAATATGTGTATCCACCGCCATAGTAGGATGTCCAAAAGCGGTATTCAAAACGACATTCGCCGTTTTTCTGCCAACACCGGGTAGTGCTTCAAGTGCTTCTCGGTCTTCAGGAACAATAGAATCGTGTAATTCAATGAGCATCTTACAAGCGGCGATCACATTCTTTGCTTTACTGTTAAATAAGCCGATAGTTTTGATGTATTCCTTCAAGCCATCTTCGCCTAACGCGTAAATAGCTTCTGGTGTATTTGCGACAGGAAAAAGTTTATCTGTGGCTTTATTTACCCCAACATCTGTTGACTGTGCCGATAAGGTAACCGCTACCAATAACTCAAATGGATTAGAGTAATTTAACTCTGTAGTGGGTGTGGGATTATCCTCTCTCCAACGGCGAAAAATCTCATAGCGTTTATCGTTATTCATTATGTGAAGTCTATCATTTGTAACTTAAAAACTGGCAAAAAGGTGGGGGGTGTCTTTTTTATATAAATATACTATTTATTTATAGTTATAATCTGATTTTTTACTTCTATTCACATATTTATGAATTCTATTCAGTATCAAAATGAAGTTATTTATCCATCTAAAATCGTTTGTATAGGTAGAAATTATGCGGCGCATATCGAAGAATTAGAAAACGATGTACCTGATGAGCCCGTTATCTTCATCAAACCGAATTCAGCAATCGCCAATGAAATTATTCTAAAAGATGATGAGGAAATTCATTATGAAGGTGAGATCTGTTTTTTGATAAAAGATGGGGAATTATCAGCAGTTGGTTTTGGTTTGGATTTAACCAAACGCCAAGTGCAAAAAAGATTAAAAGAGAAAGGACTACCATGGGAACGCGCAAAAGCGTTTGATGGCTCCGCAATCTTTAGCAAGTTTGCTCCTTTTGATGGAAATGCTGAGACTTTGAGTTTAGAACTCAGTATTAATGATGAGTTAAAACAAAAGGGTGGATACGAATTAATGCTCTTCAAACCTGATGTTTTATTAAAAGAAATCCAACAGAATTTCACCTTAGAAGATGGCGATATCATTATGACAGGGACACCTTCTGGTGTGGGTAAGATAAATGGAAATGATGTTTTTTTTGGAAAAATATTTATTTCAAATTCACTAATAATAAAAAAAGAATGGAATATATTTTAATTTTCAAAAAAATATTGGGCATGGTCATTATTAAGCTACAATGTAATTGATTTTAATAAAACAGGTACTTAGCTTGAATTTTTCTTCTTTTTTAAATAGCGTTGCTATTATTTTGATTCTTTCCTTGTCACCCTTTAAAAATTCCTTTCCTGCTTCAATACAAGGTCAAATAACTAATAGCGAACCATCAGTAGTGGAACTTTATCAGGAATATTCTGCTGATAATTGGTCACTTTTTGATTCTACATTTATTTTTCCTTTCAATGGCAATCAATATAATTTTAATGTTGATGCACAATTTAGATACAGGCTTAAATTTATAAACCGGTTTGATGATAGTTATACCTATTATGGGGAAACATCTATTTTTGAGGAGGCTAACTCAATCACTGTTTCGGAAAATGAGAATTTATCAATAAATGCTAATCTAACTAATATTCAA
Source organism: uncultured Cocleimonas sp. (assembly GCA_937974135.1). Lineage (GTDB taxonomy): Bacteria > Pseudomonadota > Gammaproteobacteria > Thiotrichales > Thiotrichaceae > Cocleimonas. The sequence continues at coordinate 5,597 of CALJIH010000078.1, forward strand.
TCCGGTAATGTTTCTGGAGTTATAACTGATACTAAAAATCAAAAAATTAGTAATGTGCTGATAATTGCGCAAAAATTAAAAACAGACGGAACAAA
>CALJIH010000079.1 GCA_937974135.1 uncultured Cocleimonas sp.
ATAGAACGGCCAGATGGTGTGAAGTAACGTGCCGTGGTTAATTTAAGACCGGTTTTTTCATCTAATGGTAAAACGGTTTGAACCGAACCTTTGCCGAAGGTTTTAGTCCCTAAAATAAGTGCGCGTTTATGATCTTGAAGCGCACCTGCAACAATCTCAGATGCTGAAGCTGAGCCTTGATTCACTAATACCACCAGAGGCGCGCCTTTTAGTAAATCATCGGGTGTAGCGTCATATTTCATCACTGCATCTTCTACGCGTCCTTCTGTGTAAACTATATTACCGCTGGTTAAAAATACATCTGATACACCTACCGCACCGCTTAATACACCACCAGGATTATCGCGTAAATCTAATACCAATCCTTTGATGTCGTTTTTATTCTCTTTAATGAGTGTTTCTACTGCATCACGGGTACTGTTAGTTGTTTTGCTTTGAAAATTAGAAATTCGTAAATAACCGTAGTCTTTTTCTAGGATTCTTTGTTTCACGCTTTTGATTTTTATCACAGCACGAACAATTTTTAATTTTAATGGCTTGGGTTCGCCGTCCCGAGTAATGACTAGTTCGACAGCCTCACCAGGTTTGCCGCGCATGAGTTTTACCGCTTCACTTAAGCTCATACCTTTGATGGATTTGTCATTTAAGCGGATAATTAAGTCTCCAGATTTTATCCCCGCTTTTTTTGCAGGAGTATCGTCAATGGGAGCAATAACTTTTACAAAACCATTTTCTTGCCCTACCTCAATGCCTAAACCGCCAAATTCTCCAGATGTACCCTCGCGTAGCTCTTTGAAACTATCTTCATCGAGATAATCAGAGTGCGGGTCTAAGCCTTTGAGCATGCCGCTAATAGCATCAGTGATGAGCTTCTTATCATCAACCGTTTCTACGTAGTCGTTTTTAATTCGAGCGTAAACTTCGGAGAATTTTTTTAATTGAGCTAAAGGAAGTGTTTGTCCATTTGATTTGGCGAAAACATCAAAATTAAGTGATGTGACAAAACTGATGCAAACTATTGTCAGAATGCCTGTGAGGATGGTCTTATTTTTTGACATACTTTTTTAATTTCCTTCATAAAAAGTATCCCGATAGTAACGCAAAAGTTCTTAAAATGTTATATGTAATGTTTATCGGATCCAACGTTTGGGGTTTTGTGGCGTAGTGCCCTTGCGGATTTCAAAGTAAAGACCTGCTTTAGTCTGACTGCCAGAATTTCCAACAGCAGCGATAATATCGCCCGCTTTCACAATTTCGCCTTCTTTTTTGTAAACGCTGCGGTTATAGGCATAAAGGCTTCGATAGTTTTTATCATGACGTATGATTACCAGATAACCATAACCTCGTAGTCTGCCGCTAAATTCTACTTTTCCACGAGCAATCGCATGAACTCGTGTTCCTGCAGCAGCAGAAATTATTACGCCTTTCCAACGTTGTTTACTATTTCTTGAGCTTCCATAGCTTTTTGTCAATCGGCCTCTTACTGGCCAAGCGAGTTTACCGCGTAATGTTGAAAATGGTTTATTTGGCACATAGTGTCTGGGGGCTGCTACAGTCTTTTTCTTAACAGGCGGCTTACTTGGAGTTGCTTTGATCGCTTGTTGCTTTGATTTAGCAACTTTCTTTTGCGCTTGTTGTTTTCTAGCTCTGTCAGCTTTTTCTTTGTCTGCCTTTGCTTTAGCGATGGCTTTTATTCGTTGTTGCTCTTCGCGTTTACGTTTTTCCGCTAAACGTTTTATCAAACCTTGAACACGAGCTTCTTCTTTGCGTAGTTTGGCGAGTTGTTGTTCTTGAGAATAAACGACTTTTTTCTGGTTTTTTAAGGCCAGTTCTTTTTCTTTAACTACTTTTCGCAGTAAGGATTTTCTTCCGCGTTGTTTATTTTGTAAATCTTTAAGCGTTCTAGAGTCTTCATTGATTTTAGCTTGTAGGGTTTTAATTTTATCTAAACGGGTTTTAATTAAGCCAATTTTTTCGAGTCTATGTTTATTCATATATTCAAAATATTTGACTGTTCTGCTGATGTCAGATGGATCGTCTTGCTTAAGTAATAGGCGTAAGTGGGATTGTTTTCCTGAGGTATACAGTGCTTGCATTTGCTGTGCTAAAGCATCTTTTTGCTCATTTGTTTTAACTAATAACTTGCTACGTTCCTTATTGGACTTATTTAAGTTTGTAGATAAGCGATTAATTTTTCTCTCTGTAATATGAAGTTTTTTCGAGATTTTATTTAGCTTATCTTCGGCTTGGTGGACTTTTTTCTTGAGGTTTCGTGACAATGAACGCGAGGATTTAAGTTTACTGCTAGCACTTGATATTTTCTTTTGTAACTTGTTTTGCTGTGTTGGGGTTTCAGCAAATGTCGAATTTGACAGGCACAGCAGAGCAATAAATATTGAAGCAAATATTATAAATTGCTTAATATCTAAAGTAGCGTTCTTCACTGACCTCTCATTAGAGAGAGATTTCGAAAAAGTTGAAATCATTATTTATGTTTATTTTTAAAAGCCCATAACTAATATAACATTTCATTGAAGAGATTTTTAGAAAAATTACTGATTTTAACCTGATCAATCAATTACAAAGCAAGAAACCCATAATAATCCGTGTTTGATGATTAGTGTTAACAAAGTATAATAGCCATACGTTTATAGCTGAGCATTAATTTATGACATCTTTACCTATCACAAAAAGTGTTGATGAGAGTACAGCTCTTTTATCAAGCTTGATGGTGAAAGATGAAGATGTTCTGCTCGCTTCGAATTCATTGAAAGCGATTTCACATCCGTTGCGTTTAAAGATTTTATGTATGTTGGGTGAAAATGAAGTCAGCGTTCAAGATATTGTCGAAAATGTAGGTACTTCTCAGAGCAATATCTCACAACATTTAGCCTTACTCAGAGAAAAAGGTATCCTAACAACCCGTAAAGAGGCGAATCGTGTTTTTTATCGTGTTGATGATGCGCGAATGCTAAAACTCATCGTGGTGATGCAAGGCTTGTTTTGTAGCGATCACTAATCGAATATTAACAAGCTATAACGCTTAAAAAGCGTATTAGAGCTTTACCCAACGTGCGACTACGGTTATCTTACTCGTTTTATTTCAAACTAGATTTTTTACATGCAAGAATATATAGATTTTATCGCCGAGAATCCGCTTTATTTCATCGGTTTAATTGCTGTTTTATTTTTTATAATAAAGATGGAAATGGCACGTTTTACCCGTAAGTACCAAATGGTAAATACTAACCAAGCTGTCATGCTCATGAATAAAGACGAAACGATCGTTGTGGATGTGCGCGAAGATAAAGAAATAAAAGGCGGTATCTTACAAAACGCACAACATATCACGCTTGGACAACTAGATGATAGAATTGGTCATTTAGGTACCAACAAGCAAGTACCTATATTAGTGTATTGTCGCACTGGAACACGTTCGAGTTCGGCTTGTAACACGATTACTAAAGCTGGCTTTGAGAACGTGTCTGCTTTAACCGGTGGGATAGTGGCGTGGGAAGCAGCTAATTTACCAACAGTAAAACGCTAAATGACTGCGAAAGTTGTCATGTATGGAAAATGGTTATGTCCGTACTGCATGATGGCTAGGCGCTTATTTAAGAATAAAGGTGTTAAATACACAGAAATATCAGTCTCATGGAATAGAAAACGATGGGATGAAATGGAACAGAAAAGTGGTGGCAATACCGTCCCACAAATTTTTATTAATGATGAACCTTTAGGTGGCTATGATGATATCGCAGCGCTTGACCAAGAAGGTGAATTAGATAAAAAATTAGGCATATAACTAAGCATAAAGTAGGAAAACAATCCCATGGCAGAAGAAACAAAAAACAGTGCAGCAGCTAAAGGTAATGGTGCAGCAGCAACCGAGACAACAGCAGCGGAGCAACAATTTATAATTGAGCGTGTTTATATAAAAGATATTTCTTTTGAGGCACCCAATAGTCCCGCTATTTTTACCCAAGATTGGAAACCCGATACCAGTCTAAACCTTAATACTCAGGTTAATGTGTTGGGTGATGATCATTATGAAGTTGAATTACACCTAAACGTAACGGTTAAAGGCGAAGATGGAAAAACCGCTTTTTTGGTTGAAGCCGTTCAAGCGGGAGCATTTATGATTAAGGGGTATGAGGCTGACCAATTGAATCATTTATTGGCAAGCTACTGTCCAGGTCAATTATTCCCTTATGCACGTGAAGTGATTGCAAACTTAGTATCGAAGGGAAGTTTCCCCGAAATGCATTTATCGCCAATCAATTTTGATGCGCTTTATGCTAAGAACTTGACTGAGCAACACCAAGCTGCAGCGGCGGAAGCGGCAGCCAAAGAAGCTGACGCATAAAAGTCGGTGTTAAACGAAAGGAAATAATATGCCAAATACGCAGCGCCCAAAGAAGATGTCCGTATACGGAGCAGGCTCTTGGGGTACTGCGTTGGCATTACAATTAGCCCGTAATGAGATAGATGTTTTGTTATGGGCACACAATTCAGACGCAATAACTGAATACGAAAAAGCTCGCGAAAATACTAAATACCTCCCTGGTGTTGCTTTTCCTGATACATTGCATTGTACTGATTCTATTGAAAAGGCAATGCAACATGCCAATGATCAACTCATAGTCGTCCCCAGTCACGGTTTTCGTGATCTATTAAAACAAATCAAACCGTACATGAATGCCAAGCACAGCATTGTTTGGGCGACTAAAGGTTTAGAGGTCGGTAGCGGTAAATTACTCCATGAAGTATTGATTGAAGAACTCGGTGAGAACGTTCCTTATGGTTTAGTCTCAGGGCCGACGTTTGCCACCGAAGTAGCCCATGGAATGCCTTCGGCAATGACAGCCGCCGCATCAACCGAAGAACTTGCGACACGCACAGCTGCAGCATTTCAAGGGGGAAATTATCGTGTTTATAGCAGTACAGATGTTTTGGGTGTTGAGTTAGGCGGTGCCATTAAAAACGTACTTGCGATTGCCGCTGGAATCTCTGATGGTTTAGGTTTTGGTGCAAATGCACGTTCGGCGATTATTACTCGTGGTTTAGCTGAAATTCTGCGCTTAGGTAAAAGCATGGGTGCTGATACGGAAACCATAATGGGTTTAGCTGGAGTCGGAGATTTAGTTCTTACTTGTACTGATAATCAATCACGCAATCGTCGTTTAGGCTTGGCGCTTGGAAAAGGTGCTGATTTAGATGAGGCGATCGCTGAAATAGGGCAAGCGGTTGAAGGTGCAAAATCATCACACAGCATTAGTATTTTAGGTGAACGCGCTGGTGTTGAGATGCCAATTTGCGAAACAGTACAGAAAATTCTTTATTCTGGTTTAGCTCCCGCTCAAGCGGTTAAAGAATTGCTAGGTCGAGAATTAAAGCCTGAATTTAGTTAAAAATGCCATGTCTAACAGCAAAACGATAAGTTCACTAAAAAGTAGGGGGTGTCTTTTTTATCTCATTAAATATTCATAATGTGACTTTGTTGTTATTTTTGGATTAGGTAAGGTTTTATACTTATGTCTAAACGATCTAAGGATTATTGTGTTTAGAAAAATTTTTAAAAAAATTCTTTTATCTTTAACAGGAATTTTCCTGTTGATGTCATTGATATTTCTTATCGATTATTTTTTGTTTGATCCGCAACAGGATATAGGCGCTTTTTTTGGCCTGTTAATGATGGCCTCATTCTTTGGAATACCTTATTTGGTTTTCTTTAGAACAAATAAAAACAGTAAATTAAAACTTAATGATAAAACTAAAGCTCAGACTTTGGTTTCTCGACGTTGTAAGTATTGTAATTCTTCATCTCTTAAAACTGTTGATGAAGGTCTTCAATGTGAACACTGTGGAAGCTTATATCAATAAATAATCATTGATTAAATAAAACTGGGACAAAAAAGTCCCAGTAAAAAAACAAATCAAAATTCTATTACTTCTCGACTTGAGAAACATCCCTTACTGCACCTTTTGAAGCCGAAGTCGCTAAAGCAGCGTAAGCGCGTAATGCGGGTGTAACATTTCTAGGGCGTGGGCCAGCTTTCCAACCATCACTGCCTTTAGCATCCATATCTGCGCGACGTTGAGCTAATTCATCATCAGAGATTCTTACTGAGATACCACGGTTTGGGATATCGATATCGATCATATCGCCTTCTTGGACTAAACCGATTGCGCCACCTTCAGCTGCTTCTGGGGATGCATGTCCTATGGATAAACCTGAGGTTCCGCCAGAGAATCGACCATCTGTAACTAAAGCACAGGCTTTACCCAAACCTTGAGATTTTAGATAGCTAGTTGGATACAACATTTCTTGCATACCAGGGCCGCCTTTTGGGCCTTCATAAATGATCACAACCACATCGCCTTCGACAATGTTATTACCTAAAATGGCTTCAACCGCGGTGTCTTGAGATTCAAAAACGCGCGCTGGACCAGAGAATTTCAAGATGTGCTCATCAACACCCGCAGTTTTAACCACGCAACCGTCTTCAGCAATATTGCCGTAAAGCACCGCTAAACCACCGTCTTTGGAGTAGGCATTTTCAACGTCACGAATACACCCCCCCACTTTATCGATATCTAGATCATCCCAACGTTTGCTTTGACTAAATGCTTGCGTGGTGCGCACATTACCAGGTGCCGCTTTATAAAACGTTTGTACGTCTTCTGATGGATTGCGTGCGATATCCCAAGTTTCCAAGGCTTCGCCCATGGTTTTTGCGTGTACGGTATTTACGTCGGTATGAAGCATTCCACCGCGTTCGAGTTCACCTAATATTCTGAAAACGCCACCTGCACGATGTACGTCTTCCATATGAAATAACTGTGTCGCTGGTGCAACTTTACTAAGATTAGGTACTACGCGTGATAAACGATCGATATCATCCATATCGAAATCGACCTTACCTTCATGAGCTGCAGCTAATAAATGCAAAATAGTGTTGGTAGAACCTCCCATGGTGATGTCTAAACTCATGGCGTTTTCAAAAGCTTTGAAGTTAGCGATATTGCGAGGTAGAGCAGTTTCATCATCTTCTTCGTAATAGCGTTTGGTCAACACCATAATTTGGCGCGCCGCTTCTAAGAATAACTGCTCACGATCAGCATGCGTAGCCAACATTGAACCATTGCCAGGAAGCGATAAACCTAAAGCTTCGGTTAAACAATTCATTGAATTTGCTGTAAACATACCTGAGCACGAACCACAGGTAGGACAGGCCGAGACTTCCATTTTCATAACGTCTTCATCAGACTTGGTACTATCAGCAGCAGAAACCATCGCATCGACCAAATCGAGTTTGACTGTTTGCTCTTGGATGATCGCTTTACCCGATTCCATCGGGCCACCGGAGACAAAAATCACAGGAATATTCAAGCGTAATGCAGCGTTTAACATGCCTGGTGTGATTTTGTCGCAGTTTGAGATACACACTAAAGCATCGGCACAATGCGCATTTACCATGTACTCAACCGAATCCGAAATAATCTCGCGTGAGGGCAAACTGTACAGCATGCCATCATGTCCCATCGCGATACCGTCATCGACAGCAATCGTATTAAATTCTTTCGCTACACCGCCCATGCGTTCAACTTCACGCGCGACCAGTTGTCCCATATCTTTAAGATGCACATGCCCCGGTACGAATTGCGTAAATGAATTTGAAATCGCGATGATTGGCTTGTCAAAATCACCATCTTTCATACCAGTTGCACGCCATAAGGCGCGAGCACCCGCCATGTTGCGGCCGTGGGTTGTGGTACGTGAACGATATTTTGGCATGGGTAATTCCTAAGTTTTAATATAGCTTTAGTGTAGCGCTGAATGGGTGGCTTTGGAATAGGGTCGGAGTTTAAAAGTGTCTAAAAGCGAGAGGTAAATTTATTTAAATTGTTATGAGGGGATTTTCTAATAAAAAACGCATTAATAAAAAGAACTTAGTAAAAAAGGGTTCTGAGTTTAAAACGATATCGTTGATTAATTATATGAGGTTTAAATTATGGCGTTAAAAATACTAGAAAATAAGGAATACTATAGGAAACAAACAATATTTGATGACAACTCAGACAATGTCAGTTGTCACAAAAATCAAAGTGTTAGCAAAGATACTCCCCCATTAATTAATACTAAGCGCCTAAGTAAAAACCTGACGCTATGGTTGGGATTGAGTATTCTAAGCGTAGTCTGTACCAACACGGCACATGCACTACCAGACGCTGAAACGTGTTCAATCGGCATTAGAGAGAATACTGGTGCGGCTGTCATTTCATCACCCAATGGAACTGAAGTAGCGTTGGATCGCAGATTGTCAGGTCTTGGTAGAAATCCGATAATCAATATGGAAGCGTTTTGTTTTACCGAAGCACGTCCGGATGCTGATGACTCACAATGTGAAGGACCGAGTCCTTTCGATGTGCCTGACCAGTACTATGTAAATGTTAATAATGGAACTGTTAGATGCGCCTACGAAATTAACAGAAACGAATCTTCTATAACTGCTATACAATATTTTCAAGCCAACACAGCGCCGGTCAATGTTCCAATTTTTACACCTCTTGGCATAGTTGCTACCATAAGTGGCTTACTTTGGTTTGGTCGCCGCAAACAACAAAAAATGGCGAAGAATTAAAACAATCTAAAAGTAGGGGGGTGTCATTTTAACTATTTAAAACCAATAAAAGACACCCCCCCACTTTTTGGTGTTTTTTCCTAATTTATTCGAGTTGAAAAGGTCTATATGGTTTTCATCCTCTATTTTCATAGAGTTATTGAAATAAATAGCCACATAGATAATTTAAAAATGCTCAAAAGTAGGGGGGTGTCTTTAAACAATCAATATTGATTAACTAAACGTTGAAATCCTTCAGAACGAATCAACAAGTTCTTACCTGCTGATTTCAATTGTTCAATCGTTTTATGTGGTAATTCTAGCGCTGTTGGTACTATTCCAAGATCTGCGATCTCTTTTTCTGTTAAATCCTCCAGATTGATTTCAATCAGTTGAAAGTCTATATCTGCACAATCTTTGGTTTTTATTTCTTTACAGCGTCCTTCTTGAACTTGCTTCTTCCATCGCGGAAATTGCGATTTAAGTAAATCTACAGTGTCGATATTGTATTTATTAGATTGGATGGTTGTTGTGGTATCAAGTACGTTTACTGTTGAGGGTGCCTGTCTTATTGATCCATGAGCAGGGTTGATAAAGCTGGCTGCGTTAACACTAATGAATACCATTTTTTTGGATTTCTGCATGCCGTAAGTCTTCATCGCATTCCACATACTGTCATTGTGAAATGAGACAATATCTATGATGGCTCGAATGCCTAGGTTATCAGCTACTCCGCCATCTACTAGGTGTAAATACTTTAGGTTTTGTTTATCTCTGTAGCCTTTTACTCTTAAAGCGTCAACTAAACGCTTTTGTTTGTTTAATTGGTTCCTGCTTCGTTGATTGCGCTCTTGCACTCGCCATACTATTGGGGATGTTTTGCAGGTTCCGGCGTGATTTTGGATGGTGATTGGGGAAAATAAAACTGGTACTGCAGCAGATGCAGCTACAGCTCTTGAGACAGGGTAGCTGTCTAGATCAGAACATATCCAATTGAAATGATATCCAGTGAAGGCAAAACCTTGTCCCAACGATAAGTCGGTAGCATTGATTACAATGGTCGGTGCATCGGGTCGCATATCAGCAAAGGTTTTCTTTTTAAAGATTAAACGATTGTAATATTCAGCGGCTAAGTCACTTCGTTCAAAAACGCTCGGGAGCAGTCTAATCCAAGCTCTTGGGCTGAGTAGTGATAAGCGTAATAATTCTGTTTGGACGCGACGCTTGAGAAAATCTTCTTCAAAGTCTTGAAAGATTTTTTCGCCAAATAATCCAAAGTAAGCGGAAGTAAAACTACCACCAGAAACCGATGAGATCAGGTCTATCTCGTCTAGTAAGCGTCTTTCTTTACCATTGATGGTAACTGGTGTATCACGAAGGTGTTGTAATGCTCCATAAGATAAGGCTGCAGAACGCGTACCGCCCCCAGAAAAAGTCATCATTAAAGTCAGTTCATCAGAGCGTTTTTGTTTAATTGCTGGTTGCTCTTTTGTTGATAGTTCCTTTTTATCTCGATTATCTGAGAGTGGGCGGTTCATTTCAGGAAATGTAACGCTACAGGCACTAATAAATAGTGTGATAATTATTAGTATTAAATGAGACAAAGAACGCATAGTGTGTGTTAGTTTAGCGTTATGGCAAAAATTATTCTATTCAATAAACCGTATGGTGTTTTAACTCAATTTACAGACAATCAAGGTCGTAGGACATTAGCCGATTTCATTACTGAAAAAGGGGTATATGCGGCTGGTAGGTTAGATCGCGATAGCGAGGGTTTATTGATATTAACGAATGATGGAAAGTTACAAAATAGAATCGCAAGTCCCAAGCATAAAATGAGTAAGACCTATTGGGTGCAGGTTGAAGGCGAGCCGAATGAAGTTGATATTCAACCTTTACGCGATGGTATTGAGTTAAAAGATGGTATTACCAAACCAGCAAAGATTAATTTAATTGCAGAACCAGAGAACTTATGGCCGCGCGAACCACCGGTTAGAGTGAGAAAAACCATTCCAGATAGTTGGTTAGAAATTACTATTGCAGAAGGACGTAACCGACAAGTAAGGCGTATGACGGCGGCAATTGGTTTCCCGACTTTGCGTTTAATTCGTTATCGGGTAGGGTCTTGGACTATACATGGTTTAGATAATGGCGAGCAAACACTAATAGAAAGTTAAGTTATTAATGAATAGGTGGTTTTACTGATAAAACTACCTATTTTATACTTCAACATAAAAAGGTAATACAATGACTTGTGTTGCCTTTTTTTATGCTAAGAATCTAAGACTAAATGCCTGCTGCTTTTTTCAGATGATTCATTATCTTTTCTCCAACAAAATCAGTTCCAAGGTTTTTTAGATCGACTTCATTGCAACCGCCCATGCAGAACGTTGTTGAACAGTTGAAAAACTGCCCAAAAATTTTCTGTAATTTTGGCTTTAGAGAGCAACATAACATCTACTTTAATATTTCCATCTCGAACTTTTTGAGAAAAGAAATTTTTAAATTTTTTGTTTTGTTGAAACTTGCAAAAACTTTTTAAATTAATTTTAAATAGACTTTAATTACTGTTCTACTATTAAGCATTTTTATTGCTAAAATCAAATATAGGTTTAGGGTAGGGATAATCTTTATGGAAAACGTAAAAACAAGTACACATTGGATTTTTTGGATGGTGGTTGCAATGGGTTTGCTTTGGCACGCTGGAGGTTCCATGAATTATATTATGCAAACTAAGCCAGATTTAGTTGCACAATTACCTGAGACTCACCGCGCCATTATTGAAGGACGTCCTAGTTGGGCTACAGGTGGCTTTGCTATAAGTGTGTTTGCAGGATTGCTTGGTTGTTTTTTACTGCTGTTTAGAAAGTCTACTGCAGGCCTACTTTTTATGATCTCTTTGATGGGTACATTTGTAACGATTATCCACACATTACAAGTTGTCTTAGCCAAAAGCAGTTTTTCTGTCAGTGAAATTTTCATTATGGTTATTTTGCCTCTCGTAGTAGCTAATTTTTATATTGGTTTTACTTTCTTTTCATTGAAGAAAAATTGGATTTCCAAATAGTTTTTGAGGCAAAAAAATGAGCACCAATACACAAACATTTGATTATATCATCGTAGGAGCAGGTTCTGCTGGATGTGTATTAGCCAATCGTTTAACAGAAGATGCGAATACTTCAGTCTTGTTATTAGAAAATGGTGGTAGTGATAAAAGTATTTTTATTCAAATGCCCACAGCTCTCTCGATACCAATGAATACCAAGAAATATGCTTGGCAATTCCATACACAACCAGAGCCCTATTTAAATGATCGTGAAATGCATTGCCCACGAGGTAAAGTGTTGGGCGGCTCGTCATCGATTAATGGCATGGTTTATGTACGCGGACATGCGCGTGATTTTGATGAGTGGGAAGCACATGGTGCTAAAGATTGGGGTTATGCAAACTGTTTACCTTATTTTAAAAAAGCTGAAACTTGGGCCTTTGGTGCTGATGAATACCGCGGAGGTGAGGGTAATTTAGGGACTAATAACGGCAATAATATGCAAAACCCATTGTATCAAGCTTTTGTTGATGCGGGTGTTGAAGCTGGGTACTTAGCTACTGAGGATTATAATGGCGCTCAGCAAGAAGGTTTTGGTGCAATGCATATGACGGTAAAAGATGGCAAGCGTAGTTCTACTGCAAATGCTTATCTACGACCTGCAATGCAGCGCAGTAATTTAACGATTGTAACTAAAGCCTTAGTACATAAAGTATTGCTCGACGAAAAGCAGGCAGTTGGTGTTCGCTACGAACACAAAGGAAAAACAGTAGATGTAAAAGCAAATTTAGAAGTTATTTTATCTGCAGGTTCAATCGGTTCACCGCATCTATTGCAACTATCAGGAATTGGTGCCCATGAAGATTTAAATAAAGCTAATATTGAGGTGAATCATTATTTACCGGGTGTAGGGAAAAATCTTCAAGACCATCTTGAGTTTTATTTTCAATTTAAATGTAAAAAACCTATCACCTTAAATGGGAAATTGGGATTATGGGATAAGTTTAAGATTGGTACACGATGGATTCTCAACAAAGATGGTTTAGGGGCGACAAATCATTTTGAATCATGCGGGTTTATTCGGTCGAAAGCTAATGTCGAATGGCCTGATATTCAATATCATTTTTTGCCCGCTGCGATTCGCTATGATGGTAAAAGTGCATTCGACGGCCATGGCTTTCAAGTTCACGTTGGTCATAATAAACCCAAAAGCCGTGGCACTGTAAAAGTGGTATCGGCTGATCCAAAAGATCATCCTGAAATACAATTTAATTACCTTCAAGATCAAGATGATATAGAAGGATTTCGCGCTTGTGTCCGCCTAACACGAGAAATTATTAACCAAGCACCACTGGATAAATATCGAGGTGCAGAAATTCAACCGGGCGAACATATCGAGTCTGATGAGGACATTGATGCCTTTGTAAGAGAAGCTGTCGAAAGTGCTTATCATCCATCCTGTAGCTGTAAAATGGGTGAGGATGGTATGGCAGTGGTGGATTCGAAATTGCGTGTAAGAGGAATTAAAAATTTACGCGTAGTGGATTCATCTGTTTTTCCGACGATTCCAAATGGAAATTTAAATTCACCAACGATTATGTTGGCTGAGCGCGCGGCAGATATCATCAAAGACTTTGGTATGTTAGAACCTATGTCTTCAGAGGTGGTAATACCCAGTGATTGGAAAGATAAGCAACGATTAACTGAAGCAAAAAGAAAAATATAGAATTAATAAAAAATTTAAAAGTGTCTGGTCCTGAATAAAACTATTTACGTTTATACACAACATAAATCGAGTCGAGCTTAAGTAAAAATACCGCTTTTGGTAGCTTTTAAAGCAAAGATTGCCAAAACCGCTTAAAAGTAGGGGGGTGTCTTTTTTTAATATCGTTTAATCGTATTCGGTATCTTTCCAGGTTCGCATTGCCGCAAAGACTTCGGTGGAATTATTGAGTGTTTTACCCGTAGCAGATGCTACTCTTTCAACCACATGATCTAAATGCGTGCGCAAGAATGGATTTGTTTTAATTTCTAATGAGAGAAGTGATGGTACGGTTTGAATATTATCGTCGCGCATCGCTTGGGCTGTTTTTTCGCGTTCTAATAAATCCACACTCTCTGGTTCAACCCATTTAGCAAAACCAATATTTGCCATGGTGTACTCGTGTGCGCAGTAGAGTAAAGTGTCTTCAGGAAGCTTGGCTATTTTAGCCAATGAATCATGCAGTTGTTCCATGGTGCCATTAAACACACGGCCACAGCCGGCTGCAAAAATCGTATCGCCACAAAACAATCTGTTCTGTCCCTGTGCTTCAGTGAAATAAGCAATATGACCTGCTGTGTGACCATAAACGTTCATTACTTTAAATTCAGCATCAATCTCTTCAATACGAATCGTTTCATCACCACCAAGTTTAGTGGTGATGTGGGGGATACGCTCCGAATACGGGCCGTATACAGGTAAATTTGGATATTCTTCTAGCAGATCGGAAATACCCCCCACGTGATCATTGTGAAAGTGTGTAATTAAAATTGCAGCAGGTGTAATGTTATTTTCTTTTAATGCAGCAATAACAGGTTTAGCATCACCAGGATCAACGATTGCAGCTTTATCTTGCTTGTCATTACAAACTAACCAGATATAGTTGTCAGAGAATGCAGGTACGGTAATAATATGTGCCATGTTTATACATAGTCCCTAATGAGATTGTTATGAGTTCAGGAACACTTTATATCATTTCTGCTCCATCTGGTGCAGGTAAAACGAGTCTAATTACAAAATTATTAGAAGGCTTAGATGATGCTGAAATGGCTGTGTCGCACACGACTCGTCCACAACGTGAGGGTGAAATTGATGGTAAACACTATCATTTCGTTTCTGCGGATCAGTTTCTCGCTGGAATTGGAAATAATGAGTTTTTAGAACACGCACATGTCTTTGGTAATCATTATGGTACTTCAAAAAAAGCAATTGAAGACATCACAAATAAAGGTATTGATGTGATTCTAGAAATTGACTGGCAGGGCGCGCAACAGGTTCGTAATTTGATGCCTGAAGCTAAATCAATTTTTATTCTACCTCCCTCAAAAGTTGAATTAGAAAAAAGATTACGTGGACGCGGAACAGATTCTGAAGAAGTGATTGCAAATCGATTAGAACAATCCTGTGCTGATATGACGCATTATGATGAATTTGACTATGTTGTTATCAATGATGACTTTGAAAAAGCCATGGGATCATTGGAAAGCATTTTTCAGGCGAATCGTGTAACTTTGGCAAAGCAACAGGAAAAGAATACGGTTTTATTGGATGAATTAACCGAGGTTTGATCAAACTTAAAAGTAGCTAAAAGTAGGGGGGTGTCTTTTATCAATTTTTTTCGTTGTCTAACGCTTAATTTACTTACCCATTTAATTATAAAATACAGATGTTAGCTGAGACTCTAAAAAATAAAGTTATAGATTATTTAAGAACCGAGACCAAGATAGAGCAATGGAATATTTTGGGTTCAGGTATTGAGGCTAACGATTCTGTTGTCTATAGATTATCAAGTCCTGATTATCATCAAGATTATGCTTTGAAAGTTTATCATTTTGATAAAAGTACGAAAATTCATCCACATTACAAATCAATAAAACGCTTTGCTGATCTATTAAATCTTAATGACTCTAAGTATCGTGTGCCTGAACCTATTTTTTTATTTTCGGATGAAAGCTGCTTTTTAATGGAATGGATTACAGGGCATAGTCTAAAAGATAC
>CALJIH010000080.1 GCA_937974135.1 uncultured Cocleimonas sp.
TGATTATTCCAGATACCAGTCCACGTGGGGATAATGTGCCTGATGAAGAAGATCGATACGATTTAGGTAAAGGTGCTGGTTTCTATGTAAATGCAACGCAAGCGCCTTGGTCTGAGCATTATCAGATGTACGATTACATTACTAAAGAACTTGTCGAAGTTGCCGAAGCGAATTTCCCAATACTACCCGGTGTTCGTTCTGTTACTGGTCATTCAATGGGTGGTCATGGTGCACTAATTTGTGCGCTTAAAAACCCAGATATGTATAAGTCAGTTTCTGCCTTTGCACCGATCAATAATCCAGTGAATTGTGGCTGGGGAGAAGGCTGTTTTGGCGCGTATTTAGGTGATGACAAATCAACATGGAATGAATATGATGCGACGGCTTTGATTAAAGCAGGTGCAAAAGCGCTACCTACTTTGATTGATCATGGTTTAGATGACGAATTTTTAGCTGATCAGTTACATCCTTCGAACTTAGAAAATGCATCTACAGAGGCTGGTTATCCGTTAACCTTAAGAATGCAAGATGGTTATGATCACAGTTATCATTTCATATCGACATTTATAGGTGAGCATCTTGCATTTCATGCAAAAGCGCTCAGTGCATAAATGAATTATTGAAGATACAAACCACTGAAAAGTGGGGGGGTGTCTTTTTGTCGCAAGATTAGGTCTTTTTTTGACTAATATACGGTCTTAGACTGCTGTATTCTTGTTAAATTCGAGCACTCTTGCGCTTTAATAAGTGCTTAATTTGCCACATTTTAGTTTTATTTTTATACTACTTTAGAGATATAAATTTCACTTGAGCTAATTACATTTCGAAAGATTCGTCTTTTGAAGGTTTTAGCCACGTGCCTAACATCGTACATATGGGTACAGAATAGATGAAAAAGAGAAAAAATATCGTTCGTCGCGATAGGGTTTTAATTCACGAGAATTTAGTTGAAGTCCAAAGTCTGATTGAAGACTTGCCGCTACAGCGCGATATGTTGATTGAATATTTACATCGTATTCAAGACAAACACCACCACCTATCAGATCAACACTTATTAGCCTTAGCGACAATAATGAAAATCAGCCAAGCTGAAGTGTATGAAGTTGCAAGTTTTTATCATCATTTTGATATTGTTAAAAAAGGTGAAAAAGCACCTGCAGATTTAACTGTGCGCGTTTGTGATTCGGTTAGTTGTGAAATGGCGGGTTCTGAGGCACTTATTACAAAGCTTCAAGGTATTGTTGGCGAAGATGTTCGCGTGCAACGCGTTCCTTGTGTGGGTCGATGCGAAAGCGCTCCCGTTGCAGTGGTTGGTAAAAAGCCAATCTTAGAAGCAACAACAGATGCCATCATGGTAGATGTAAATGCTAAAAATACTGAAGATGAAGCACCTGCAGAAGCGATCCGTTTAGATGCTTATGTCGCAGATGGCGGTTACGAGCTTTACAAAGAAATCATGGCTGGCAACAAGCCACATGAAGAAATTTTTACCACGCTAGAAGATTCTGGCTTACGCGGTTTGGGTGGCGCTGGCTTCCCTGTTGGGCGAAAATGGCGCATCGTAAATGGTCAAGCTGCTCCACGCATGATGGCAATCAATATCGACGAGGGCGAGCCGGGAACGTTCAAAGATCGTTATTACCTCGAACGCGATCCACATCGCTTTCTTGAAGGCATGTTGATTGCTGCTGAAGTCGTGGGTACCGAAGCAATCTATATTTATCTTCGGGACGAATACCCTGGAATTCAAATTTTATTAGAAGAAGAACTTCCATTACTTCGTGCGAAATTCCCAGATGCACCACCGATGTATTTACGTCGTGCGGCTGGTGCTTATATCTGTGGAGAAGAATCAGCAATGGTTGAATCTATCGAAGGTAAACGCGGTATGCCACGTCTACGTCCGCCGTATCTTGCAGAGGTTGGCTTGTTTGGTCGCCCTACGCTTGAACATAATATGGAATCGCTTTATTGGGTTCGTGATCTTGTGGCAAAAGGCACGGATTGGTTTACTTCAGAAGGTCGACATGGCCGTAAAGGTTTACGTTCATTCTCTGTGAGTGGTCGTGTTAAGAAGCCGGGTGTTCATCTTGCGCCAGCAGGCATTACTTTACGCGAATTAGTCGATGAATATTGCGGCGGTATGTTAGATGGGCAAGAACTTTACGGTTATTTCCCGGGTGGAGCATCAGGCGGAATATTACCAGCCAGCAAGGCAGACATCCCATTAGATTTTGATACGCTAAACGAACACGGTTGTTTCATCGGTTCAGCTGCAGTTATCGTACTTTCTGATATTGATTCAGCACGCGATGCAGCCATCAACGCAATGAATTTCTTCAAACATGAATCTTGTGGTCAATGTACGCCATGCCGAGTAGGTACTGCCAAAGCAGTAAAACTGATGGAACAAGGCGAATGGGATACCGATTTAATGGCTGAGCTTTCAACGGTCATGATGGATGCGTCGATTTGTGGTCTTGGGCAAGCAGCTCCGAATCCAATGAATTCGGTGATAACGTATTTCCCGAACGAGACAAAACAGGCTAAAAGTGGGGGGGTGTCATAATGAGTGCTGTAATAAAATCAGATACGGTTGAATTCGAACTCAACGGTAAAACAATTAGTGCAAATCAAGATGAAACCATCTTAAAAGCCGCAGAACGTCACGGTGTTGAAATCCCACATCTTTGTTATAAAGATGGTCTTGAAGAAGTCGGCAATTGTCGCTCTTGCATGGTTGAGATCGATGGCGAACGCGTACTTGCTCCATCTTGTTGTCGTTATCCAAGTGAAGGTATGAAAGTTACTTCCGATAACGAGCGTTCG
>CALJIH010000081.1 GCA_937974135.1 uncultured Cocleimonas sp.
AATCACGCAGCCAGTAAAAGGCGCAACATTGATTGGCAATGGTCCAGATGTGCTGACTAAAGTCAGCATGATTGGTAACGATTTAGCCATGGATAGAGGTGTTGGCGTGTGTGGTAAAGCAGGGCAAAGCGTTCCCGTAGGTGTTGGTCAACCCACTTTGAAAATAGATGGTTTAACAGTTGGGGGGACAGACGCATGAGCAACGATAAGTTGATTCAGTCTCAAGATGAGCTACGTGAAGTCTCTGACAATGTTCTTAAACTCGCAAAAAAATACGGCGCTAGCGATGCGGAGTTAAGCCTCAATCGCGGCGCTGGCTTATCGGTTGAAATCCATATGGAAAATGTCGATAAACTCGAGTATCACCGTGATCAAGGTTTGAGCATTACGGTTTATATGGGTAAACATACAGGTTCAGCAAGTACTGGAGATTTATCGGCACAAGCCGTTGAAGATACCGTAAAAGCAGCATGTAATATTGCCAAATACACCGAAGAAGATAAATACACAGGCCTAGCCGATGCCGATATGATGGCAACTGAAGTCAGTGATTTGGATCTTTACCACCCCTGGAATTTAGAAGCAGACCAAGCCATAGACATTGCGCGTGAATGCGAGCAACACGCACTACAATTCGATTCGCGTATTGTGAATTCAGACGGTGCAAGTATTAGCAGCTATAGTGGACTGGGTTTAATTGCTAACAGCCACGGATTTACTGGAATCGTACCCTCAAGTCGTCACAGTTTGAGCTGTTCTGTCATCGGTCAAGAAGAGGGCGATGAAAATATGCAACGCGATTACTGGTATAGCTCCACGCGCGTTAATAGCGAATTACAATCTGCCAAAGCGGTGGGTGAAAAAGCGGCAGAAAAAACACTCGCGCGCTTAAATGCGAAACAAATCAGTACCCGCGAAGCGAATATTTTGTACTCGCCAGAAATGGCTAGAAGTATAATCAGTCACTTTACTAGTGCCATTGCTGGTGGGGCACAATACCGTAAATCGACATTTTTGCTTGATTGCATTGACGAAAAAGTTTTCCCTGAATTCATACATTTACACGAACAACCTCATCTATTAAGAGCATTTGGTAGTGGTTATTTCGATAAAGAAGGCGTAGCCACCAAAAACCGCGATATAGTCACTGATGGCGTAGTGCAAGACTACATTATGGGCAGTTACTCAGCGCGCCAATTAGGATTAAAAAGTACGGCTAATTCAGGTGGAACTCATAATTTAACCTTAGATTCGACAGGCCAAAATTTTGATGAGTTACTCAAAATGCTCGATACGGGATTCCTTGTTACAGAGTTAATTGGAAGCGGTATCAACAATATCACCGGCGATTATTCGCGTGGTGCTGCAGGTTATTGGGTAGAAAACGGCGAAATCCAACACGCTGTTGAAGAAGTAACCGTTGCTGGCAATCTAAAAGATATGTTCAAGAATATCGTGGCGGTAGGTACTGATGTTGATTTACGCAGTGCAACCAGAACGGGTTCAATATTGATTGAAGGGATGATGGTTGCTGGGTCTTAGTCTATTCGGATCAAAACCGCCAAAAAGTAGGGGGGTGTCTTTTTTAGCTTTTTCTAGTTCGATCTTTTATAAAAAATCGGCGACATGTTTTCTGATCCGAATCATGACATCCTCACCTGTTTCTTCAAACAGCTTGTAGGCTGCTGTAATTCTGTGGCCTCCATCTTCAAGCATATAGGTTTTACCAAAACTAATTAAATTGATGGGATGTCTGATTCCATCATCTTCTTTAAGTGACTTGAAAACGTCTTTTAATCTGTTGTCATCTCCACGAATCCACATTATGGTTAGTTTTACAACTTCACTAACGGGTTGATAGGTGCACATACTTAATTACTCTTAAATAATAAAGCTCTACTAAAGAATTGTTATTTAAACTGAGTTAGCATCATTTTTAACTTATAAACTGATACGCCAAACCTAATAGAGCACTAGCGATAATTACCGTCATTATTCCGAGTTTAAATCTCACCAATGCGATAAACGCCGCAATGCCAATGAGTGCAGCGACCCATTCAAACTTACCGGAGAAATCTAGACCTTCACTCTCTGGCCAGAGTACATGCAGTGCGAAAAACACAGCTAGATTAAGAATGACTCCTACCACGGCAGCTGTGATTGCTGTGAGCGGCGCGGTGAATTTCAGGTCATCTCGTGTCGCTTCAACCGCTGGACCACCGATTAAAATAAACATAAACGAAGGTAAAAAGGTGAATAACGCTGCAACACTGGCACCGATTGCGCCTGCAAAGGGTAGCATCTCGGGGCCGAACACTTCTTTGGTCCATGCACCGACGAAACCTACGAATGAAACCACCATAATTAAAGGTCCGGGTGTGGTTTCGCCGAGCGCTAAACCATCAATCATTTGTGTACCTGTAAGCCATGCGAATTCTTCCACACCCCCTTGATATACATAGGGTAAAACCGCATAGGCTCCGCCAAATGTTACTAAGGCGGCTTTGGTAAAGAACCAGCCCATCTTAGTCAGTGTGCCATCCCAGCCATAGAGTGCAGTAAGAACGCCCATGGCGGCGGCCCAAATCAATAATCCAATAATGAAAAAGGAGATGGTACGATCCCATTTGAATGTGGCATGTTTTGGTGCGGGTGTATTATCATCAATAAGTGCCGCGCCAAAGTTGGCATTTTCATCACCATGATGACCACTGGTTTGGAACATCTCAGGCATCACTTTAGAACCTAAAATCCCAATGATACCTGCACCTAATACGATATAAGGAAACGGAATGTTAAGCGCAAAAATGGCAATAAATGCCGCTATTGCGATCGCTCTTAAGACATTATTTGGTAGTGCTTTTGAGCCGATGCGATAGGCCGCAAATAACACAATGGCAGTGACCGCAGGTTTTATTCCATAGAGAATACCTTCAATCGCAGGTACATTGCCATAGGCGAGATAAATCCAGGTCAATGCAATCAAGATAAACAGCGATGGCAATACAAACAGTACCCCGGCCATAATGCCACCTTTGACGCCATGCATGAGCCAA
>CALJIH010000082.1 GCA_937974135.1 uncultured Cocleimonas sp.
ACCCCCCTACTTTTGGGCACTTTTGCAAAGTTGTAGATACGTTAATATTGAAGATAGATTAAAACCCTTTGAATAGTAATAAACAATAATAGGTAATCGTCATGCCAACTTATACACCATCGTTTGTGACTGAATCTTACAACTTTGCCGCAAACCCTCCTGTGTTAGATAGAGTTGTGTTTACCATCGATCATATTCATCAAGGTGGGCCCGGACTTTTTAGCACCGCTGACGTGGTCTCACATTTGGTTGCAAAAGGAATTCCGATAACAGTTTTTGTACAATGCACGGATCCCGCCAATTTATGCGCGCTAGATGCCAGAAACGCACAAGACTTAGTCAATCTGAATCCATCATTAGTGACTCTAGGAATTCATTCACTACCCAGAGGTGCATCTCAATTTGAGCAAACCAATAATCTAAACTTGCTCAGCCATATGATCACGAATATTACTGGTGAAAGACCTATCATAAGTTCTTATCACGGTGCTAACGCTGGCCCAGAACCGGGAATTACGCTAAACGGCGTTCAATATGCCAGAGGGGTTCTTAGCCAATGGTCAACGGTGCAACTTGATGATCCTTTGAATACACCTGTGATGGGTTTGAATAGTGTATCGAGTGCCTTTGATTTTACACGCCTTCGAAACCTATCTGATCTCTCCGCCTGTTTGTTTGTACATTCGGCTGAATTAACCAATGGTTCCAACAGAAAATTAATCTTTGATACCTTAGTAAAAGCCATTGAAGATAGAAAACTCCAAGCTGTATCCTATTTAGATGCAATGCGCGCAGATTATGAATCAACACCTGTTCCACCACCAGTACCAACGGTAGATGATGATTGCGCACTGCAACACTTTACCAATAATACCATCGTGCAATTTTTACGATTTAATTCCAGAGATGGTGTAAATGGGAATTTTCAAGTAGCTGAGTTACAGAATTTTTTAAACGAGATTGGCCTTAATGCAGGTGTCGCTGATGGTATTTTCGGCTCCAATACAAAACTCGCGGTGATTGCTTATCAAATCACTGAGGGCTTAACACCAGATGGAATCGTAGGTAGAAACACTAGGGCAACTATAAATGCCCATTGTGATTGAATGTATCTAAAAAAGTAATGTTTAATAGTAAAAAGACACCCCCCCTACTTTTGGTGTTTTTTTCAAAATTACATTTTCTTATTTACAGTTTAGTCTTTCTTCTTCATTAAATGTTCGTAGCGATTTTCTTCTTGCTGGGTAAAAGCCGTCTTATAATCTTCCATGTTTTGATTCAACATGCGATCAAACTCACCATTAAAAAATTCTTTGGCGCGCTCTAGTTCAGCTTCATAAGAATCCTTATCTTGTGCTTGTGAGGCAACTACAAACGCACTGAAACGTGCTGTTGCAAATAACATCGCAGAACCAACAAAACTTGGGTCTTTTTCGTCACATTCATTATTCGCTACGTCGATAAATTTATCTGCAACGCTATAAAATTCTTTATCTTGCGCTTTTTTCTGAGCTTCATCCATATTTTTGATTACCGTATTTTAAGGTGAATTTTAAACTTTTAATTGTTCTAAACACAAAATATAGCTTGAGAAGCACGACTGCGCCAGATTAAAGAAAAAATAAATGTAAAAATTAATTTATTAGGCTTAAAAGTCAATCTGAAATCATTCTGAAGAAACCTTTACGGATAGCGGGTACAACAGTACAATACGCCCGCTAATTTCCTCAGCGCTTTACACTATTGAGGATGACTAATTTAAAAAATTTGCAATACTGCAAGTTTACATTTTGGAGACTATTATCGTGGCTATCGAACGCACAATTTCTATCATTAAACCAGACGCTGTTGCTAAAAACGCAATTGGCGATATTTACTCACGTTTTGAAAAAGGCGGCTTAAAAGTCGTTGCTGCAAAAATGAAGCAACTTTCTCAAGCAGATGCTGAAGGTTTTTACGCAGTACACAAAGAACGCCCTTTCTTTGGTGATTTAGTATCTTTCATGACTTCAGGACCTGTTATGATTCAAGTTCTAGAGGGCGAAAATGCGGTAGCGAAAAATCGTGAATTAATGGGTGCAACTAACCCTGCTGAAGCAGACGCTGGAACTATTCGCGCTGATTTCGCTCAAAGTATTGATGAGAATGCCGTTCACGGTTCTGACAGCTTAGAAAATGCACAAATCGAAACAGATTACTTCTTCTCAGCTGATGAAATTTGCCCAAGAATTCGTTAATCATTTCTTAGGCAATTTAATTTATAAGATAAGCGATATTATTCATAAATAATGGCTAAATCTGAAAAAATTAATCTTCTGGATTACACCTCAGAAGACTTAAAGGCTTTTTTCCTGGAACGCGGAGAAAAGCCTTTTCGTGCCACCCAAGTGATCAAATGGATTCACCAACACGGTGTTGATAATTTTGATGACATGACCAATGTCAGTAAATCGCTCCGTGAAGAACTCTCTGGCTTTGCTGAAATACGTGCTCCTGAAATTGCGATTGATGATCGCTCTAACGATGGAACACACAAGTGGTTACTGCGTTTAGACGATGGAAACTGTATTGAGACGGTATTCATCCCTGAAGAAGGTCGCGGTACATTATGTATATCATCACAAGTGGGCTGTGCTTTAGACTGCACATTCTGTTCGACTGCGCGCCAAGGCTTCAATCGCAACCTCACTGTGGGTGAGATTATTGGACAACTTTGGTTAGCCAAAAATATTCTACAACCCAATCCTGAAGATGACCGCGTTATTACTAACGTAGTGATGATGGGAATGGGCGAACCATTGCTTAATTTCGAGAAAGTCGTTAAAGCGATGGAGTTAATGTTGGATGACAATGCTTATGGCTTGAGCAAACGTCGTGTCACCCTCAGTACCTCTGGTGTCGTACCTGCTCTGGATCGCTTGAAAGATCGTATTGATGTCAGTTTAGCGATTTCTTTACATGCGCCAAACGATGCCTTACGCGATCAATTAGTTCCGGTAAATCGCAAATATCCAATCAAACAATTACTCGATTCCTGCAACAACTTTATGCAAGGTAAAGCGAATCGCGAAAAAATAACCATTGAATATGTGATGTTAGATGGCGTTAATGATAGTGATGAGAATGCGCGTGAATTAGCAGTATTATTAAGAGATGTACCTTGCAAGGTGAATTTGATACCATTTAATCCATTCCCCGAAACACGCTATAAACGCTCGTCTAACAATAGAATTCATCGTTTTAGGGATATTCTCGAAAATGCTGGGCTTATCGTCATGACCAGAAAAACTCGGGGCGAAGATATTGATGCTGCGTGTGGGCAACTTGCAGGTAAAGTGAATGATAAAAGCCGCAGAGATATTCACTTTGCGAGAATTGAATCATAGCTTCAACATTAGCTACTAAGAATACGTTATTTACAAACAGCTTAAGGGGATTTTGCATGAGCGATAACAAGAAAACACCTTTAATCAGATCAATGGCTAATTACAGCGCCGTATTATTTTTTGCACTATTTCTAGTTGGCTGTACTGGAGCGGGTGGCGTAAAAAGTAACAAAGCCTCAAATTTCAATGCAGATCTGGGTATTCGCTACTTACAAGCGGGTCGTTTACAACTCGCTAATGAAAAACTATTAAAAGCCTTAGATCAAAGTCCTAATTCACCCATAGCTAATCATTACTTTGCACTTTTGCAACAACGCCTTGGTAACACGAATAAAGCCAGGCAATATTTTACTAAAGCTGTGGGTTTAAGCCCAAAAGATCCTGAAATTAGAAATAATTACGGTTCTTTTTTGTGTGATAACAATCAAGTCCAAAAAGCGATTCAACAATTCACTGTTTCTATCAACGACCCACTTTATAAAACTCCAGAATTTGCGTATACGAATGCTGGCATATGTTATCGTAAAGCCAGAAACGATGTAAAAGCTGAGGAGTATTTTAGAAATGCACTCAAAAAAAAGAATGCATTTCCTTCAGCTTTATTAGAAATGGCTGGGCTTTATAGTGATAGAAAACAATACCCAAGAGCGCAAGCTTTTATGTCTCGATATGAGAGTGTAGGAAAATCATCACCGAAAGCGCTAGAGCTTTGTAGTATAATTAACCAAAAGATGAATGATATTGCTAAGTCAGAAAGCTGTAAAAGCGCACTTTTACGTATCTTCCCTGATAGCGCTGAAGCACAACGAGTGAACTAGCTCGTTAGATTTAACTACTGACTAAAGACAAACGTCTTTAACACCTTATTATTTTTTATCAATTTACAATCAGTGACAACGTATGGCTAAAGAGAAAAACAAAACTGAACTACCACAAGTTGTGGAAGGTGAATTGCAAGCTCGCTTAATTAAATTGCGCGAAGATGCTGGTTTTGATATCTCGCAAATGGCTGATGCGCTCTGTCTTTCTGAAGATGTCATTGTAAACCTTGAAAACGAAGCGTTTGATCTCCTACCAGAACCACCTTATGTACGAGGTTATCTGCGTAACTATGCCAAACTCAGTAACGATGATGATGCAACGGAATTAATAACACGTTATGAATCATTGCGTGGTGCCGATGCTTCTGAGCTTGATTTTCAAATCAACACAAAAAACAATATTGCCAATGCATCGAAAAAAAGATTATCACCCGTCTGGGGACAACTCATATTACTCGGCATTCTAGTAGGCGCAATAGGTTTAATTGCCTCAATTCCCTCCGTTAATTCGTGGCTAGGTAATACATGGCAAAGTTTTTCGTCACAACTCGGTCCAACAGATGCAAGCGACAATCCTTCTCTGTTAGGTAACTTGCCAGTACCTGCACCATTGCCGGAAGAAGAAATTGCAAAGCCTGAAGCAAATGAAGCGACAATTGATAATAAAACTGCGACAGCAACAACTGAAAGCACTCCAAATTCCACTGAAACGACAAGTGAGAAAGCAAGCGGCGAAAGCGAAACAGCCACTAATGCTACGACAGAATCAACAAGCACCATCGCAAATACTGAAACTGCAACAGCAGAAACTGATACGGCAAGCCAGACTACTGAATCTCAAACGACAACTGAGAACACAGAAACAAGCGATACCCAAGAAATCGCAGCGGCGTCTTTAGATGGCACGATTAATATCAAATTGGTATTTAACAAAGAAGTCTGGTTAAGAATAAAAGATAAAGATAATAAAACTGTATTTGAAGGATTAAATAAAGCCGATACCGAAAAAACCATCGACCTAAAAAAACCGTTAACTTTTCGTGTAGGCAATGCTCAAGGTTTAGGTCTCATCATCGACGATAAAGCTGTCGATATAACTTCATATATCAATGGTAGTATTGCCAATTTCACCCTAGAATAACCTTCTTGAAGTACACCCCCCCACTTTTGCGCGTTTTTGCTTAAAACCGCTCAAAAGTGGGGGGGTGTCATTTAAACTATATTTATCAAGATCAACCTTAGATAGTAGAAGTGACGAAACAACATGGCTAAAAATCTTCAATCTGTTCGTGGTATGCGCGATATTTTGCCCGAGCAATCAGCTTCTTGGCAATACATTGAGAACATCGCTCGAGAGCTTTTTACCAGCTACGGATACAACGAATTGCGCTCACCTATTATCGAATCAACCGATTTATTTAAACGCTCTATTGGTGATACTACGGATATTGTCGAAAAAGAAATGTATACCTTCGATGATCGTAATGGTGATAGCTTAACTCTTCGTCCAGAAGGCACAGCCAGTACCGTAAGAGCGGGTATACAACACGGTTTATTCCACAATCAACAACAACGGCTGTGGTATATCGGCCCTATGTTCAGACACGAACGCCCGCAAAAAGGTCGTTATCGTGGCTTTTATCAAGCAGGTATCGAAGCTTATGGTATTGATGGTCCCGACATTGATGCTGAAGTGATCGCAGTTGCCGCTCGTTTTTGGAAAAAACTAGGCTTCAAAAAAGTCCGTTTAGAAATTAACTCTTTAGGAAGTAATGAAGCGCGTCAAAATTACCGCGAAGTGCTGATCGAATACTTTAGTAAAGACACTAGTCTATTAGATGAAGATTCACAAAGACGGCTGCACAAAAATCCATTGAGGATCTTAGACACTAAAAATCCAAAGATGCGCGAACTCGTTGAAGGAGCACCCAGCCTTCTCGATTATTTAGATGAGGAATCTAAAACACATTTTGCTGGACTCAAACAGCGTCTCGATTCAATGGGTATTGAGTACGTGGTTAATCCACGCTTAGTGCGTGGTATCGACTACTACAATCGAACCGTTTTTGAGTGGATTACCGAAGACTTAGGCGCGCAAGGAACTATCTGTGCAGGTGGTCGTTATGATGGTTTAGTGAAGCAACTCGGCGGCCGAGAAACCAGTGCTTGCGGCTTCGGCATCGGACTCGATCGTTTACAATTACTCGTCGAAGAACAGAACCTCAATCAAGCTGACAATAATCCGCATATTTTCTTAGTCATGTCTGGAGAAGCCGCGGAACTAACTGGAATCAAATTGTCAGAGAATTTGAGAGATTCTAATGCATCATTACGTCTATTGATGAATGCTGGTGGAGGCAGTTTTAAATCCCAATTAAAACGTGCCGATAAATCAGGCGCAGCTTATGCATTAATTTTAGGAGATGCAGAAGTGGAGTCTCGGAATATAGTCGTAAAACCATTGCTGACTAATGATGAACAACAAACAATTTCACTCGATGATCTGAGTGATTTCGTAGAACAACACATCATTAATTGATATAGTCGCGACACATTTAAAAAAAGATGTATTTTAAGACATAGTTTTGCTAATTTTTTATACATCATTTTAAAAAAACATTAATAGTTTTAAGAATATAGGAATTTTGAGATGGCAGATTTTGACATGAAGTCAGATGAGGAAAAAGCAGAAGCCCTGAAAGCCTGGTGGCGTTCAAACGGGATTTCTGTGTTTGCTGGTGTGGCGCTGACTTTTGCTGGTATGTTTGGTTGGAATCATTACCAAGAGAATAAACTCACTTCAGCGGAAGGAGCCTCAAAAATCTTTTCACAGCTGAATGATGAAGATGCTGACCCAAAAGCGATTGTTGAAAAGATTAATAAAAATTACGGTGGTTCTGTGTATGCATCACTCGCGTCTTTAAATGCAGCAAAAAGTAGTTGTGAAGATAATGATACAGATACCTGCATCAACCTTTTAAAATCAGCCACTAAAAGCTCTCAAGATAGCGTAGCAAACATCGCCAAGATACGCTTGGCACGCACCTTAATTAGTGCGGAAAAGTTAGATGAAGCAAAATCAGTGTTATCAGCAAAACTACCAAAGGCATTTGATTCGTTGGTGAATGAACTAAACGGTGATATTCATGCGGCAAAAAAAGAATTTAAAGAAGCACGTGATGCCTATGATAAAGCCATTGAGAGCGCTGCAGGTCAAGACACAAGATTATTACAAATGAAGCGCGACGATCTTGGTGATCATTTAAAAAGCGGAGCGTAAACTTGAATTCACTATCTTCTCTTGTTGCTCTAATTTCAATTTCTATTCTCTTATCTGGATGTACACAGGTCAAAGAGAGTAAGCTTTTTGGTGGTGGCAAACCCAAACAAGTAAAACTAGCAGCACTTAAAGAAATAAAGACGACGCTTAAAACTACTAAAGCTTGGCAAGTAAATACTGCAAATGTGATGGGTGAAAATAAGATCCATCCTTATATAGATAATAAAACCATATATGTTGCGGGTGGGGCTTCTGCTAGTGCTTATACTACCAGCAATGGTAAACAAGTTTGGAAGACGCAAATTGGTGAAAAAATCACTGCTGGCGTTAACGGCACATTACTTTCTAATCCACAAACTAAAAGGGCTAACAAGCCATTTGCCGCACAAATATTTTTAGGCACGAACAGTGGCAATGCCATTTCTTTAGACGCTAAAACGGGTCAAATCCAATGGATTGAACGTCTGAGTAGTGAAGTTTTATCGGTATCAGGCAGTGAGAATGGTCGTGTTGCATTCAGAACAGTTGACGGAAAGATTCACGGTTTAAACTCCAAAACTGGGGAATTAATGTGGCAACGCTCACAAAAGACACCTGCCCTGACTCAATTAGGTGCTGGCGTTCCAATTATCATTGCTAACCTAGTCATTGCAGGTTTCGATAATGGAAAAATCGCTGCTTATGATTTACAAACAGGACAACCTGCTTGGGAAGTAGTACTAGCACTGCCATCTGGTAATTCTGATCTGCAACAAATGGTGGATGTTGATGGCCGCATAGTCGCGTTAGGGAACGCCCTATTTGCAACCTCATTAAATGGCAGTTCAACGGGCATCAATATCGCTGAGGGTAAACAAGTTTGGGCAAAATCCTTTTCATCACCAACAGGTCTCGATGTTAATAACTCTGGGATTTTCAGCAGTGATGACAAAGGCAATGTGTGGAGTTTTGATCCACAAACTGGTGATCCTATTTGGAGCTTAGACGATTTAGTGGGTCGCCAACCATCTGTGCCAATGTTGATTAAGAATAACCTCTTAGTTGTCACAGATATCGAGGGTAATATCCACTTTTTAAATGCCACGGATGCTAAATTTCGCGCGCGACAAAAAGGTGATTTAAAAGGTTATTCTGTAGAACCACTGGTATCAGGAAATAGCGTTTACCTTATGGGTAAAACAGGTTTATTGAGTAAATTTACACTGTAAAAGACACCCCCCTACTTTTGTTAGGTTTTAGATCTTAGGGTCTAATTAAATTGATATATTTCTCCCTTTGGATGAAATCCATACCAAGCAAACCAGAAAGTATTTATGCTAGGAACTATTTCACCCTTGCTATTTTTAATCACACCATCACGATTTTCTGCATCAAACTCTATCGTTAAGGTTTCATTTTCAAAGGTATCGGTAAAAGTATTGCTTTTGTTTTTCGCTAATTCGGTAAATGGATAAACCTTCTGTTTATCCTTCAGCGTAATACCTAAAACGCGTTCTTTTGGGTGATAACGTTTGCTTTTAAACTCCACCGGAAAGTAAGTGATTACATCATTATCGTATGATCCGTAAGGCGAATGAGCGTAATTACGCGAATAACCGGTGTTCGTAGAAAGCACTTTACTGTTTGGGTATTTAGTTCTCCAAGCTTTCCAACTGGTGTGTGATGAAGGTAAAATCTCTAGTGTTTTATCCACCAATTTACCGCTTATTGCTTTAGATAAAATCTGCGACCAAAGTGTTTCCGTTTCGCGATCATATAAAAGCACATCACTATTATATAACAGTCCAGAGACACCAAATTCATAAGGCTTTCCATCGATTTCTGCATTGTAAACTACACCACTGCCACATAAAGGACAATAAGTTACTGCAACCGCCTGATCTTTAAACTTATCATTTACAATCTCATGCCAGTTTAAAATCCGAATCGGGTAAGCTCTAGCTTCACCAAGATGATAAACACCCAAAATACGGTCCTTATCATTTAGAAAATCTGCTTTATTTGCGCTTAAAAACTCTGGTTTATCGATGGAAGGAATGCCATCTCTTGGTGGCCCACCGATAAATATTTTATCCGATGGAATGGTTGTTTCTGATAAATCAAAACCATTTTTAACTGGTTTAGCATGACTGTATGACGCAAAACTAAATAGACAAAGAAAGATGCATGATTTGGCTATTTCAATTAATGAATATTTCATTGTAAACCTCAATAAATTTAGATTGATATTTCCATTTTGAAACGATCTACATATATACGATAAAACCACTAAAATAGTTGTAAATAGCTTACATCATTAAAAAATAATAATATGATTTTCGATCCAAGCTCCTTCTTAAAATGATGAATGTCGTTCTGACGATAATCGACTAGAAGGTCTTTGCTATACTTGCCCAGTCAAATTTTATCAATGCGTGTTAACAAACCCATTACGCATTTTTTAGAGAAATATTATGCAGCATTATTCTGGTTTCGGCCTATTAAAACATGCCATCAGCCATCACGAAAATTGGCAAAGAGTCTGGCGTAATCCAAAACCCAAAGATCATTACGATGTCATCATCGTTGGTGGTGGCGGCCATGGCTTAGCCACGGCTTACTATCTAGCTAAAGAGTTTGGGGTTACCAACGTTGCGGTATTTGAAAAAGGCTATTTAGGCGGTGGTAATACGGCACGAAATACCACGATTGTTCGTTCAAATTACCTTTGGGATGAGTCTGCACATTTATACGAACACGCGATGAAGCTTTGGGAAGGTTTATCACTAGACCTTAACTATAATGTGATGTTTTCACAGCGCGGAGTGTTGAATCTCGGACATACACTCCAAGATATGCGCGACATCAATCGTCGTGTAAATGCAAATCGATTAAACGGCATCGACGGTGAAGTGCTCGATGCACAAGGCGTAAAAGAAATAGTACCGCATATGGACTGTTCTGCAAACACGCGCTATCCAGTATTAGGTGCTTCATGGCAACCACGTGGCGGGGTAGCCAGACATGATGCAGTTGCATGGGGTTATGCTCGTGGCGCAGATGCCTTGGGTGTTGATCTATTTCAACAATGTGCCGTAGAAGGTTTCGAAATCGAAGACGGTACAGTTACAGGTGTTAAAACCAAACTGCATGGAACGGTAAAAGCTGGACGTATAGGTTGTGTGACAGCAGGTAACTCAGGTGTTGTCGCTGGCATGGCTGGCTTCCAATTACCTTTAGAATCTCATCCACTACAAGCACTGGTGTCTGAACCCATTAAACCAATTTTAGATACAGTGGTGATGTCGAATCACGTACATGGTTATATCAGTCAATCAGACAAAGGTGATCTAGTAATCGGCGCAGGTGTTGATGGTTACAATGGTTATGGCCAACGTGGTTCTTACAACACGATTGAAGGTAATGTTGAAGCCATCCTCGAATTGTTTCCATTATTCAGTCGCGTCAGAATGAATCGCCAGTGGGGTGGTATCGTTGATACGTGTGCCGATGCCTGCCCTATTTTAAGTAAAACACCGGTTGATAATCTTTTCTTCAATTGTGGTTGGGGTACGGGTGGTTTCAAAGCTACACCGGGTTCTGGTCACGTTTTTGCAGCCTCACTTGCAAAAGGTGAAATGCATCCACTAGCAGAACCATTTTCAATGTTCCGTTTCAATACTGGCGCGCTCATCGATGAGCACGGCGCAGCGGGGGTAGCTCACTAATGTTTCTTATTCATTGCCCATATTGCGGAGAATCACGTTCAGAAGAAGAATTTCATTCATCTGGCGAAGCTCATATCTCACGACCTTTAGACCCTGATGCATGTAGCGAAGAAGAATGGGGAGCGTATCTCTTCTTTAGAAAGAACCCGCGCGGTATCCATCATGAACTTTGGCATCATACTGTCGGTTGCCGTAAGTTTTTTAACATCACACGTAATACAGAAACTTACGAAATTTTAGAAACCTACAAATCGGATGAAAAGCCCAGCATAACTGCGGAAACTGAAAGTGGTGCAAAACAATGAGCCAGAAGAATAGAATTACAGGAAATTTGGCTTCATCTCAGGCGCGCGTTGATACTCAACAGAAGATCAATTTCACCTTTAACAAAAAAAGCTACC
>CALJIH010000083.1 GCA_937974135.1 uncultured Cocleimonas sp.
ATGAGTTATGAACCATATCAACATACTCGGAAAAACCGCTGTGTCCTAACTTTTCTTGACCTAAAGATCCTCTAAAGGTGAAGTCTTCACTTAAAACAAAAGGTATTGCATCCTTATCATGTGCATCCCAAAGAATTTCGTAAAATTTTCGAACTTGGTTTTTACTCATTTATATCTCAAATAATATAACGCCTTGCACAGTGGAAAAATGCGAGCGGAAGCGAGTCTTTTTTCCACTGATGCAACTTGTTATGTATTAGATTGAGTTAGCAGAAGGGTGCGATGAATAGTTATTATATAAATCAGTAGCTTGAGATATATTGAGATCATCTCCTTGCCACGGTTTTTCTATTTTAAGCAATTCAAATTCTGCGTCTTCTGCTAGAAGAATATTTAATATTTCCTCATCATTCATATGAGAATAATCTGGCCATTTATTAATTAAAGGTCTAGCTTTCTGAATTACTTCTTGAGCAGATTCTCCAACATATGCTTCTTTTAATTGAGTATCTGCGAGCGCAACCATAAAAAATGACATTACCTATCTCCAATTTTAAATATTAAGCCCTAGTATATTACTAAATATTATTTTAGACACCCCCGTACTTTTAGGCACTTTTTCTATTTAGCGTCGCAGACACATAACAGTTTATTAGACAGCTTCCGTATTTTACTTGTTATTACAGCTTCCGTATAACTCAATCTAATATTTAATTTTTTAGCGAATTTAACACGCTTCGAAATTACACACTTGCAGAGAGTTTATTAAGATAAAAAAGACACCCCCCTACTTTTATGAGGTTTATGTTTTTATAAATAAAAAACCTTACCCTCTGGGTAATTGTCGCTATGCTCTAATATTGTCTCAGTTAAGCCTTGGCTGGCACTTTTCCCTATTTTTTCCTTTGAAATCGATCAAACACGCTAAAGCGCCAATCACGCACGGCTAATACCGCGCTATAACCTAATCGTTCGCCCAGAGGTAGCGTACTGTCAGAACTTGCCATTTCATCAAATTCACGTGCCAAACGTTCAAATTTACGTTGGAATATCACATTCGATTCTTGCGATAACATGCCATTGAGAACAATGAGTTTTTCTTGAGGTTGGGCAAACTTTGAATTAAAAAACTCGGTTTCGATATTCTCTCGAAAGAAGCGCTGAATATACCCGTTATTGCGCCATTTAAAATTCGGCGAGACTTTGATTTTAATTTTATTATTCGGTAAAAGCTCAATAATATTGAGACGATCTAACGCGGCTAAGTGCTGAATACATTCGGTTTCAGTAAAGGTATAGGCTTGTAACAAATCTTCTAGGGTATAGTGGTTAATCACTGAAATGGTGATAAGCAATAATTCAATATCACTGACTAGTTGTTTTTCTTGTTCATCGGATAATTCAGTAATCTGACGCGAGGTTGACTCATTGACTATTTGCATGAGTTCAGTAATTTCCATGTTCATCATACCGCAGATTGCATCTAAGCGACTTAAACTAAACGCCTGCTGGGCAAACATCCGCTTTACGCTAGCTTCTGATAATTCCAAATGCTGTGCGACATCGGCATAGGTTTTGCCATGCAATTTAAGCGTTTTCTTTAAGGTGCTGATTATGAGTTTGGTTTGTGCCATATTAGCGCTCAATTATTTTTTAAATAGAGTTCGGTAGTGCAATACTAACAACATTAGTTATTTCAATTAAGTGTAGAATCATTTCTGATTTTTATGATGTGATTTAACTCGCAATTGTACTTTCGCTTTTACCCTTGCAAGGATGCTTATGGATTTTGATGCAACAATAGATAATACCGAAATTTTCAGTGACAAATGGAACAAATTTAAAGGCCGCGATATTTTGCCGATGTGGGTTGCTGATTCTGATTATCAAACGGCACCTGCAGTTATCGAGGCTTTACACAAGCGCGTTGAACACGGTGTTTTTGGTTACACCAATCAACCCACTGAAGAAGTTCGAGAAGCGATTGTTTTTCATTTACAAACGCAACACCAGTGGCGCATTGATCCTGAGTGGGTTGTGCCATTAAACAGCATTGTAAGCGGCTTGACCTTATCTTGTTTGGTTGCTGGTGATGAAGGCGATTCTGTATTGTTACCCGCCACCATTTATCCTCCGTTTAATTTTGTGATTTCAAACACCAAACGCAATGCGATTCGCATTCCTATGGTTTTAATTAACGAGCGCTGGGTTTTAGATTTTGCTGCCTTAGAAGCTGCGATAACAGCTGAGACTAAGATGTTATTGTTCTGCAACCCTCATAACCCGGGGGGTGTGGTTTACAGTAAATCTGAATTGGAAAATCTGCATAGCATCTGTGAACGCCATGATTTGCTGATTTGTTCGGATGAAATACATTGCGACTTGGTTTTAGATGAAGATAAAAAACACATCCCTATCGCAACTTTAAATGATGATGCG
The DNA here is from genome assembly GCA_937974135.1 of uncultured Cocleimonas sp. Taxonomy (GTDB): domain Bacteria; phylum Pseudomonadota; class Gammaproteobacteria; order Thiotrichales; family Thiotrichaceae; genus Cocleimonas. Next base: position 2,440 of record CALJIH010000083.1, read on the forward strand.
CAACAACGAACCATTACCCTAATGGCTGCGAGCAAAACCTATAACATTGCAGGACTGGGTTTTGGTTTTGCCATTATCTCAGACACCAAATTACGCAAACGTTTCAAAAAGCATGCTCGCGAAAGAATGCCTGATGTCAATTTATTAGCCCAAGTGGCAACGACAGCTGCTTTTAAACAAGGTGAGCCATGGCGTTTAAAACAAATTGAGCACTTAAGAAAAAATCGTGATTACTTAATACAAGAAATCAATAAAATCCCTGGGCTTAAAATGTATCCGCTTGAATCTACATTTTTAGCTTGGGTGGATGTATCTGCTTTGATGTTGACTGATGCAGAGAAATTTTTTGAAGAGGCAGGTGTGGGTATTTCCGCAGGTGCATATTTTGGTGATGCTGATTTTATTCGGATAAATTTTGCTTGCACATTTGCTACTGTAGAAGAAGCGGTGAAACGAATCAGAAACGCAATTTCAGGCATATCAGTGACTGGATAATGATATAATTTCATTCATTGATAACAAACAATGACTAACAAACAAAAAGGTGAGCGATGTTAATTTCTAATCTTGAATTTATGACGGGTAAAAAAGTCACGAAACACCTAGGCCTTGTGCAAGGCAGTTCTGTGCGCGCTAAACACGCGGGCCGAGATATCATGTCTGGGATCAAGAATATGTTTGGTGGCGAGTTAAAAGCCTATACCGAATTGTTACAAGAGTCTCGAGAAGAAGCGACAGAACGTATGATCGAACAAGCACAAGCAATCGGTGCCAATGCGGTTTTGAATGTGCGTTTTTCAACATCCAGTATCACTGCAGGGGCTGCAGAAATTTACGTTTATGGTACTGCGGTGATTATCGACAACCCAGCTTAAGGTACTCACATGGAACAATTACTTTACGTTGCTGTTTTTGTGACCCTAGGTTACTTTTTTGGCAAACGCGCCGAAAGCAAACACTTTAAAAGCCTCATCGAGCGCGAACAGCATTTAAATGCATTACCCGCGATGGCAAGTCGTATGCCGCCACAAGATGGTCAGTATGACCAAGTATTAGTCTCTGGCAGTGTAGTTATCGCCAATGATTATTTCAAAACGTTTGTCGCAGGCTTGCGTAATCTATTTGGCGGTAAAATCACTACTTACGAATCATTACTTGATCGTGCGCGCCGTGAAGCTTTATTACGCATGAAGGAACAAGCTCAACAAATGAATGCTGATTTGGTCTTTAACGTTAAATATGAAACTGCCAATATCTCCGGTCAAACCTCAAAAAAGCCGCCGATTATCGAAGCGCACGCTTATGGCACTGCGTTAAGAAAGCTTTAATCAATAAATCATGGAATACAAAAACCCCAAACTGCCAGAAAACAACGTTAGCAAAGAACATCCTTTAAAAGAGTTTTCGACATTATTAATCGGAACCTTAGTATTGGTGGTAGTGGTTTCCATTACGCTCAGTCTTGCTGGGAGTACTTTAGCGGGTTACATCCCCTATTCTGCTGAGAAAAAAGTAGCGAGTCTCTATGATGTTTCAACGCATTCAGATAATGAAAGATTTCCCGAAATAGCAGCCTATTTGCAAGACCTAGCAGATAAAATCAGTAAGGCTCAAAACTTGCCTGAAGACATGAAAATCACGGTGCATTATATGGATTCACCAACCATGAATGCTTTCGCCACCCTTGGTGGAAACGTCTTTATGTTTAAAGGCTTGCTAGAAAGGCTCCCCAATGAAAACACTCTCGTGACTTTGCTTGGACATGAAATTGCACACGTAAAGTACCGTCATCCGATACGATCCTTCGGCGGTGGGATTGCCGTTGCAATAGCTATGACAGCGATTGGTTCTAGTGCAGATTCAACAGTTTTGGGAGATGCTGGTTTATTATCTACGTTACAATTTAGCCGCAAAATGGAGACTCAATCAGACCTTGAAGCAATGCATAACCTGAATAGCCTATACGGCCACATCAATGGCGGAGCAGAACTATTTAAAATTTTCCGTGAAGCACGAGGTGGAGATGGAGGCAGTGAACCAAGCGAATTTTTTAGTACGCATCCACAGGATGAAAAACGTATCAATAGCTTTACCGAAAATGCGAACAAATATAACTGGTCTGAAACAGGTGAATTAACGCCATTGCCTGATTTCTTTAAGTTTTAATAATCAAACTATTGATAAATTATCGATCATCACAATACTTTGAAGCCTAGCCCTAAAATATCCATTTAAAACATAACACGACTTACTTCATTATCAATGAAATACATCAAATACATCACTGCTGTTCTCTTTTATTACTTTTTTGATAAAAGTTTTTTTGCAGGATTCGTAGGCTTTTTTGTGGGTGGTTTCATTAGCTTCAAACTATCCGGTGGCTTGCTTGGTCAACTTAGCGGGTTTGGCAATGTGGGTGGTGTAACTGGCATTAAAACCGCCAAACAAAGTGTCTTCTTTAAAACTGTTTTCACCTTAATGGGTAAGCTAGCCAAAGCCGATGGTAGGGTGTCGGAAAATGAAATAGCGCATGTTGAGAAGTTTATGAAACAACTCAATATGAGCCCCACTAATCGTAAGAAAGCGATTAAACATTTCCAAACTGGGGCCAAGGCTGATTACCAAATAGATGACCTAATCCAGAAATTTTTAGAAGTTACAGCAACATCGCCTAATCTTAAACAAATGCTGATGGTGTATTTGATTCGAGTGGCAACAGCAGATGGCCAGCTCGATCAAAAAGAAACCGAGCTGATGCGTGAGATTGCGCAAAAAGTAGGCTACAACGAACAACAATTCGCCCAGCTTATGGCGATGTTACAGGGACAAGACCAATTTGCAGGTGGCCAATATCAGCATGGTGGAACTGCTTCAAACTACCGCTCTGTTGATGCAGTAGCTGCCGCTTATCAAGCATTAGGTGTTGCAAAAGATGCGAGCGATAGCGAAATTAAAAAAGCCTATCGTCGTTTAGTGCGCGAATATCATCCAGATAAATTGATGGGACAAGGTTTACCTGAGGCAATGATTAAAGAAGCAACTGAGCGTTCACAAGAAATACAAACTGCTTACGATACCATCAAAAAGAGTCGCGGAATTAATTAAAAAGACAGCCCCCTACTTTTCACTCGTTTCCGATATTACGAAGGTTAATCCTGTTTGCCTTTTGTTCACTTTAAATATAAAGTGACGTTAAAAGTTATCCACATTTTATCTACAAATAGCTCTCAACAAATACGCAATAATCACAAACGTTATACAGAGTTTATTGGCTATCGAATTAAGGTACAAAAAGTTAATATATCACAATGTCTGCAATCCTAAATGAAACCAGTTCCGTTGAGCATCTTAAAGTACCGCCACATTCTATCGAGGCGGAACAATCGGTTTTGGGTGGTTTACTCTTAGAAAATAGTGCTTGGGATAAAGTCGCAGATGTGGTGATGGAACATGATTTCTATCGCCAAGATCATCGATTAATTTTCCGCTCGATTGCCGTATTAGCTGAAAAAGACGAACCATTAGATGTCATTACGCTTTCGGCGTGGCTCAAAGATCGCGATGAATTAGAAAACGCAGGTGGCTTAGCTTACCTCGGTACTTTAGCAAAAGATACGCCAAGTGCGGCGAACATTAAGGCTTATGCTGACATTGTTCGCGAAAAGTCGGTATTACGTCAGTTAATCAGTATTGGCTCAGAAATTTCTGAAGATGCCTTTAACGCGGGCGAACGAGAAAGTCGTGAATTATTGGATGAAGCTGAAAAAAAGGTTTTCGAGATCGCCGAGCAAGGCAATCGTAAACAAGATTTTCATGACATCAAAACCTTATTAAAAACAACCCTCGCTAATATTGATGAATTAAGTAAGTCTGATGCGACCATTACCGGTGCATCCACAGGCTATAACGATCTCGATGATATGACCTCTGGCCTACAAAAAGGTGACTTGATCATCGTTGCTGGTCGACCCTCGATGGGTAAAACGACGTTCTCTATGAATTTGGCTGAATACATCGCGATCAATGACAAAAAACCTGTAGTCATCTTCAGTATGGAGATGCCTGCGGAGCAAATCGTGTTAAGAATGTTTGCTTCTTTAGGTCGTGTGCCACTCAATGATATTCGTACTGGTAAAATCCGCGAGGAAGATTGGCCACGTATCGGTAACGCCGTAAAAACTTTTGGCGAGAGTCAAATATTTATTGATGACACCCCGGCACTTTCACCGACCGAAATGCGTGCCAAAGCGCGTCGCTTGCATCGCGAGCACGGTCATATCGGTTGTATCGTGATTGACTATATTCAATTAATGCAATCAGGCGGTAAATCAGATAACCGTGCTGCCGAGGTTTCTGAAATTTCGCGGTCACTAAAAGCACTGGCAAAAGAATTAGAATGTCCTGTTGTTGCATTGTCTCAATTAAATCGTAGTTTGGAGCAACGCCCTAATAAACGCCCTATCATGTCAGACTTGCGAGAATCGGGCGCGATAGAGCAAGATGCTGATGTGATTATGTTCATCTATCGTGATGAGGTTTATAACGAAGAAACAGCTGAAAAAGGGATGGCTGAGGTAATTATCGGTAAACAAAGAAACGGTGCTATCGGTAAGGTAAGACTCACATTTACCGGAAAATTCACGCGTTTTGACAACTATATGCCCGATGTATACGCACCAGAACACTAATCTTTGATAAATCCTCAGTATTTATTACTGTATCTAAGTATAAAACAACGTTTATTTTTGTTAGAACACTGTAAAACAGTGAAATCGTGCTGTACAAACCCTCTCTAATTACTACACTTGAGGTCTGTTTTAATTTTTAAGTGATTGCAATTATGAGACGTTCCGCACGCATCACCGTCCATCCCGAAGCTTTACAACACAATTTAAATCGTGCCAAACAATTAGCACCTAACGCTAAGACACTAGCTGTCATTAAAGCTAATGCCTATGGCCATGGCTCGGCAGATACTGCTGGTATTTTGTATCAAATAGCCGACGAATTCGCAGTTTCATGCGTGCCAGAAGCAGTAGTATTACGCAATGCGGGAATTGATAAACCCATTACCATATTACAAGGCTTTCAAAATGATGGTGATTTACACATTGCTGAACAACTGAAACTACGTTTAACCGTACACGATGATAACCAACTAGGTTTATTAGATAACTACTCCAGCGCTTCGACTCACCGTTTTGATCTCAATATTAAGATTGATTCAGGTATGCATCGCTTAGGATTTCAGCCAAATCGATGTAAAAGTCTTTACCAAAAGCTGAGTAAACATGCGCAAGTAAACCCTGATACGTTAATTTTAATGACTCACTTTTCATCTGCAGACGAATTAGATAACGATGCTACGAGTAAACAAATTGAAGTATTTAACCAAGCCTGTGGAAACATAAAGGCTGAAAAGAGCATTGCTAACTCCGCTGGGGTGCTGGGCTGGGAGTCCAGTCATACTGATTGGATTCGCCCTGGAATTATGCTTTATGGCAGCTCTCCTTTTGCCGATAAATCTCGTGAAGATCTTGATCTCAAAGCAGCAATGAGCTTTGAAGCACCCGTGATTAGTGTTCATTCTTTAAAGAAAGGAGACAGCATTGGCTATGCTGCTTCTTGGACTTGTCCTAAGGATATGCAAGTCGCGGTGATAGCCTGTGGTTATGCGGATGGTTATCCTAGGCATGCGGCTAACGGCACACCAGTTTGGTTAAATGGACAAGAAACGCAATTATTGGGTCGAGTATCCATGGATATGATTGTTGTAGATGCTAATAATTACCCAGAAAATTCCGTTAGAGTAGGAGATATTGCAGAACTTTGGGGGAAACATTTGAGCCCAGACAAGGTTGCGACTGCTGCTGAAACTATCGCATATGAAATTTTATGCAATGCTGGTAATTTACGCGCCTCTTAATAACAATTAATCGTAGATTTAATCAGAATCATTGGGATATTTTTTATAATAATCTCCCATCAAAATCTTCTTTACATAAAATTACACAATTAATCTTTAACAAAAATTAGTTCGCAAGTAGTTGTTTAAATGATTGTTTTTAATGTTTTCAAAACACGCCAAAAGGTAGGGGGTGTCTTTTATATTGGAACTAAATAATGGTTTCACCATCAGAAGAGGTGTAATCATTATTAACAATAGGAAAGAACAATGAAAACACCAATAACTAAAACTTCAATACTGACTACTGGGCTTATGTCAGTTATTTTGGTTTCAACGGCTACATTAAGTGGCTGTGCAGGTTCTAGCAAAGAGTCACAATCAGCGGTAGTAGGCTCTATTCTAGGTGGCGCTGCCGGTTATCAATTTGGTAAAGGCAAGGGTAAAAGAGTTGCAACTGTGCTCGGTGCTATAGCGGGTGGAATGATTGGCGGCAATATTGGTCGTGGATTAGATCAACAAGATCAACGCCAAGTAAATCAAACCTTGGAAACTGCACCGGTTAATCAAAAAGTGGCATGGAATAACCAAAGTACCAATACAAATTATGAATTCACACCAGTCACTGAAAAATATCAGGGTAACGTTAATGGCCAAGCCACGCAGTGTCGCGACTATGTGATGGACGCTTGGATTGATGGACGTATGCAACAGGTTAATGGCAGAGCGTGTAAAAACGGTAATGGCCAATGGGTTAATGCGACTTAATCGACTCCCAGCTTAAGCTCGGGAAATGAATGTATTTTCATCATAGCAATAAATTTAATCCCCAGCAGTATTTTAGGGAGTCTTAGGACTCCCTTTTTTTATGTTAAGACAGATAAAAAAGACACCCCCCTACTTTTAAGCACTTTGTAATTAATTTACTTTAGCTTTCGTAAATAAGCGTTTCCGCCTAGCTGTTTCATCTGTTTCAGTATCCATTTTTGACGTTTAATTAAAGCGGGTTTTGGATCATTCACGTTCGACACAGCTGGCTTTGGCAGAACTGCTGCAAGCATGGCGGCTTCATTTATGGTTAATTGCTGAGGCGTTTTATCGAATAGTTTTTTACTCGCTTGTTTGATACCAAATATTGCATCACCAAATTGCGCGATATTTAAATAGACTTCTAAAATACGTTGTTTTGGCCATGTAATTTCTATGCCTAGACTCATCCCAGCTTCTATAATTTTTCGGATATAACTTCTTCCATTCCATAAAAATAAGTTTTTAGCCGTTTGCTGAGTGATAGTGCTTGCACCTCGCGGACGTTTCTTTTTTCCTCTTTGCGCAAGTGCCTTTTTTAACTCAACCATATCAACACCCCAATGTTTGGGAAAGCGCTGGTCTTCAGCAGCTATAACCGCAAGCGCAACGTGAATTGGAATCTCATCCCAATCGACCCATTCATATGAAGCGGGCAGATAAGTTTTGGGAAACTGTTTAGCTAAAGAGTTTTGTTGAAAAATAAAGGCTGAACTTGGTACAGGTACCCATCTAAAAATGAGTAAAATCACAAAAAACAATAGCACCATCAGCATCATGGTTTGAACGAAAAATCGCAATACACGGCGTAGCAAAACAAGCACACCGAAATTATTATTATTTTCCGGTTCAGGTTTATAGCTATGGTTAACGTTTGTTGGCAAAATGTCCTTATTTTCAATTATATAAAAACAGAAGCTTTATTTGATCAGCGTTTCATCATAATCAGAAATTATTAAATATCCAAACATAAATGCAAATACAGATTCATATTCACTCAGAAATTTCTCAAATTGATGCCGATCAATGGAATAGCTTCGTAACGGATAATAATCCCTTTATGCGTCATGAATTCTTATCTGCTCTTGAAACGCATAAATGTGCAAGCCCAGAATTTGGTTGGCATCCTTGCCATATTGGTATCTATGAAGACGAAGAGCAAAACACCTTGATTGCAGCAATGCCACTATATGCAAAAACGAATTCTTATGGTGAGTTTGTGTTTGATCATGCATGGGCTGATGCCTATCAGCGCAATCAAATGGAATATTTTCCTAAGCTAGTTTCATCTATTCCATACACACCAGCGAGTGGACAACGGATGTTATGCGATGAAAAAAGACGCGATGAGTTATACCCTATACTGATACAAACCATTCAACAATTCTGCCAAGAACAAAAATACAGCAGCTTCCATTGTTTATTTCCAAATAGCGATGAACAAGATTGGCTAGAAAATTATGAATTGATGTCGCGCCATGATTGTCAGTTTCATTGGCACAATGATAATTACAAGAACTTTGAAGAATTCTTGGATAAATTAGATAAGAAAAAACGTAAGAATATTCGACAAGAACGTCGCAGAGTTGAACAACAAGCAATTAATATACGCGTATTAAATGGTCATACCGCTACTGATAAAGATTGGCAAGATTTTGCCCATTTCTACAAAATAACTTTTATGGAAAAATATGGCACCGCGACTTTAAATGAAGCTTTCTTTAAAGAGATAGCGATAAAGCTTCCTGATCAAATTGTTTTAGTCCTAGCCGATAAAGTCTCAGAGGATAAATCTTTAGAATGTATTGCAGGCTCATTAATGTTTGCCAGTGATACGACTTTGTACGGACGACATTGGGGGTGTAGTGAACAGGTTGATAAACTGCACTTTGAAGTCTGTTATTATCAAGGAATCGAATATTGCATTCAGAATAAATTGCAACATTTTGAACCGGGAGCCCAAGGGCAACATAAAATTGCTCGGGGTTTTATACCCACCCTGACGCGTTCCAGCCATTGGTTAAATAACTCGCCTTTTCAAGAATCTGTCGAAAATTTTATTAACTATGAAAAAGCGAATATCAAAGAGTATATGAAATCTTTGAAGTCACCTTATAAAAACGAAACAGACAAGTGCCAAGGTGCCGATAAAACATGAAACCATTTTCGGAAGCATGCGTACAAAATCAGGCAGAGATCTGTGCTGTACTAAAAAATTTACTGGATGAAAAAAAACACCTATTAGAAATTGGCAGCGGCACTGGCCAACATGCGGTTTATTTTGCAAAACACTTACCTCATTTAATCTGGCACACCAGTGATCAAACTGCATATCACCATGGTATTCAAATGTGGTTAGATGAAGCTGATTTAGAAAATACTCGAAACCCGATTGCACTTGATGTCAGTGAAGATAGATGGCCGACTTTGAATGTAGACGCTATATTTTCTGCAAACTCAGTGCATATCATGTCTTGGAAAAACGTTATTGATTACGTGAGAAATGGCGCTAAGCTACTTGAAAACAAAGGCTTATTTATTCTCTATGGACCCTTTAATTATAACGGGGAGTATACCAGTCCAAGTAATGCTAGTTTTGATCAATGGCTTAAAGCTAGAGATCATAAAAGCGGTATACGAGATTATGAGCACTTGAACACCTTAGCCGAAGAAAATGGCATGACACTTAAACACGATATTGAAATGGCGGTGAATAATCGTATTCTGTGTTGGGAAAAAACGCATTAATGCGCCATGAAACGTCCAAACTCTTAGATCAATTCAAACACAGATCAGTAAGAGATTTAGCGTGGGTGATTGTTAGCCCACCCTTAGTTTCAGGAAATTTAGATGATGTACATTGGTGGAGCTATGAGGATTGCCTAGCAGAATATGATGATTGCCTGATAGCATTAAAAATATTAGATAAAGACCCTCAACCATTAATCACACATTTAGCTAGTCTAAAAAATAACAGGCTAGGTTCTATCTTTGAAGGATTCATGAGTTATTGGTTAAAAATCAGTCCTAATTACCAAGAGTTATATCAAAACATTCAACTGATTGAAGACAAACATACTTATGGTGAAATTGATTTCATCATTCAAGAAATTACCACAGGTAAAGTTATTCATTTGGAAGTAGCCGTTAAGTTTTATTTAGGTTCAGCGCCCTATGAAGATGCTTACCGCTGGTTCGGCACCAACACCAAAGATCAATTAGGGAAAAAAATAGATCATTTGCGAACCAAACAAACTCAACTCTCAAAAAACTACCCTGAGCAAATAAAAAAATACTGCTCTCAAGCAATTGATGCTAAGCAGTGTTTTATCAAAGGGAGATTGTTTTACCCAGAAGACTCAAATACAGCCCCGCAGAATCTATCACTTACTGATAACCATTTACGTGGTCGATGGTGTTATATCAATGAGAAAGCAAAGAGCGATAAGCTTATAAAAATCAATAAATCGCATTGGTTAGCAGATTTAAACGCATTTGATATTAATCACTTAGGGGCATCATCTCAGGGATCAATTGATGATATTGATCGTGCGGAATGTTTTGTTAAATGTAAAGAA
>CALJIH010000084.1 GCA_937974135.1 uncultured Cocleimonas sp.
TAAATTATCGGATGCATTGCTCAGAGCAGTATGGGAAGAAGAGAAAAATATATCTGATGAATCCACGCTAATCGCTATTGCTGATAGTGCAGGACTTGCAGGCGCTGAATTACTTGAAAGAGCAAAAGATGAGCAGTGGGCTCAAATGTATGCAAACACCACTAAGAATGCTCTAGAGAATGGTGTTGTCGGATCACCAAGCTACCAAGTAGGTGATGAATTGTATTGGGGCCAAGATCGTTTAGACTTTTTAGAACGAGCTTTGGCATAGTAATAAAAAAATTATGATCAAATACAAAAAAGAGCAACTTAAAAGCTGCTCTTAATACTAACAATAATAGATTTGAGAGTTTAGATTTGACTTCAAATCAAGGCGCTAACGAACGGAGAATGTGAGCGTATAAATATACGTGACCATTCGAGTACGTTTGCAACGCCGAGTTGAAGTTAAAGATAATCTCTCACATCTATTATTTAGGGATTGTTCCGTCCACCCCTTCCACATACCAATTCATTCCTGCTAAATCTTTGTCGCTCATTGTTTCGCCTTCTTTAACCACAATCTCGCCTTTTTGGTTTTTGATAGGTCCTTGGAACGAATGCAATGTGCCATCAATAATCATCTTTTCTTGCTCTTTAACCATCTTGCGAACGTCTTCAGGAATATCTTCGCTTAACGGTGCCATCACAACCATTCCTGTTTTAAATCCATCCCAAGTATCTTTAGATTCCCAAGTGCCGTCCATTGCTGCTTTAACACGTTCAACGTAATACGGTGCCCAATCATCAATGATTGCCGTTAAATGAGCTTTAGGGGCAAAAGCTTTCATATCTGATGCTTGACCAAATGCCCAAACACCACGTTTCTCCGCAACTTGTAATGGTGCAGGGGAGTCAGTGTGCTGCATAATGATATCTGCACCTTGGTCGATAAGTGCTTTAGCCGCATCGCCTTCTTTACCTGGATCAAACCAAGTACTTACCCAAACTACTTTAATTTTTACATCTGGATTCACTTTACGAGCAGCGATTATGGTTGCATTGATACCACGAATCACTTCAGGGATAGGAAATGAAGCGACATAACCGATAGTGTTCGTTTTAGTCATTTTTCCCGCGATCGTTCCCAATAAAGTACGACCTTCGTAAAATCTACCCGAATAAGTACTTACGTTCTTACCGCGCTTATAACCTGTAGCATGTTCGAATTTAACGTTTGGAAACTTCTTTGCCACTTTATTAGTTGGGTTCATGTAACCAAATGAAGTCGTAAAAATAATATCATTACCATCAGCTGCTAACTTACGAATAACACGTTCCGCATCAGCACCTTCTTTTACGCTTTCAACGTAAGTCGTTTTTACACCGAGCTCTTTCTCTACTGCTAAACGGCCTTGGTTATGCTGATATGACCAACCATGGTCTCCAATCGGTCCAACATAAACGAAGCCAACTTTTGTTTCTGCGCTAGCGATGCCAGTTGCTGTAAGGCTAGCTGCAAAAGCTATGATTGATAGGGTTTTCTTGATCATTTTTACTCCTGGGGGTTTGAGTTTAACTTTTTAATCATTTTCCTTCTGATTACAGAATATTAGCAGAATTTCATCGACTTTCATGAAAAGGCTTGCCTAAACTTGCGGGTGCATTCAATTTAATTTTGGTTCTATCACTTGATATCAATACAAGCACTATAATAGTCGCGAGGTAAGGTAGCATCGACATCACTTGTGGAGGTATGCCAATACCGATTGCCTGAGCGTGTAATTGTAAAATAGTAATGCCACCAAATAGATAAGCACCCATAAATACACGGCCAACTTTCCAACTGGCAAATACCACTAAGGCAAGTGCAATCCAACCGCGTCCAGCAGTCATGCCTTCTACCCATAGAGGTGAATAAGCTAGGGATAGATAACCACCACCGATACCAGCCATTGCACCACCAAATAATATGGCGAGAAAACGAATTTTAATCACTGAATAACCCATGGCGTGCGCGGCATCATGTGAGTCTCCAACGGCTCGAAGAATTAGGCCGGGACGACTGGAGTTTACAAACCAATAAACTACGAAGACCATAAAGATAGACAGATAAACCAAAATATCTTGGTTAAATAAGATATCACCTAAAATTGGAATGGATGAAATCACGGGAATCGCTAGTTTTGGGATACCCTCGTAAGCCACACCAATCATACTTTGGCCAATTAAGGCACTCAGACCAAGTCCAAAAATTGTTAAGGCAAGGCCCGTGGGCACTTGGCTAGCATGAAAAACTAATACTAATATTCCAAAAACTGTAGCCGTTAAAATACCTGCAAGCATGCTGGCTAATATTGCTAGAGTAACGCTACCCGTTTGGTTTACCGTTAAAAATCCGATGATGGCACCCATGATCATCATTCCTTCAACACCAAGATTTAATACGCCAGATTTTTCAGTGATGAGTTCACCCAAAGCTGCAAACAATAAAGGTGTGGCAGCAGTGATAATCGTAAGAATCGCGGCGATTAAAATATCCATTATAAAGTCGCCTGTTGAGTAAACTTCAAACGATAATGAATCAACACATCACTCGCCAATAAGAAAAACAATAAAAGACCTTGGAATACACCAGTCACTGCCAAAGGCAAATTGAGCTTGATTTGCGCCGTTTCACCACCCAAATACGAAAGCGCTAATATTAAAGCCGAAAACAACACACCGACTGGGTGTAGTCGTCCTACATAGGCGACAATAATCGCCGCAAAACCATAACCTGGGGAGATCACTGGAACGATCTGACCGATAGGTCCTGATACTTCAATCGCCCCAGCTAAACCTGCGGCGCCACCACTAATTAATAAGGTTATCCAAATAATCTTTGTTGGGCTAAAGCCCGCATGTTCACCCGCTGCGGGCGCATCGCCAATCACTTTTATCTGATAACCTAACAAAGTGCGTGATAATAAAATCCAGCCTATACCGACAACTAAAAGCGCAATAATAGCCCCGATATGCAAACGTGTCCCTTCGTATAAAATAGGTAATAAAGCCGAATCACTAAATAAACGTGATTCAGGAAAGTTAAAACCATCAGGGTCTTTTAATGGGCCATGAATGAGTAAATTCATCAGCAAGTCAGCAACATAACTCAGCATCAAACTGGTTAAAATCTCATTAGCATTGAATCGTGTTTTGAGAAAAGCCACGATGGCAGCCCATAGCATTCCACCAATGATTCCCATGATTAATATTAACGGAATAATATGAAACCCTGTTTTTTCATAAAAGAATAAGGCAGTAGTTCCGCCAAATATTCCGCCTAAAATCAATTGGCCTTCAGCCCCGATATTCCATACGCCCGCACGAAACCCTAAGGCTAATGCGACACCAATTAAAACCAGAGGCGTTGCTTTTACGACTAGTTCGGTAAGCCCGTAAATAGTAGAGATTGGCTCAAGAAAAAAGGCATGCCATGCAGCTGCTGGCGATACGCCCATTATCAAAAACAGCACAATACTGGCGACTAAAGTCAGAACAAGAGCAAGCACGGGCGATAAATACACCATTGCTTTAGAAGGTGCTTGACGCATGACCAATTTAGGCAACATCTACAGCTCCAGTGCTAATATCAGGAGTTTCGAGCTCTACACCCGCCATTAACAAACCCATCTTTTCAACAGTGATTTCTTCAATAGGATAAAACTTTGACAATACGCCGCCACAAATTGCCCCGAGTCGATCCGAG
>CALJIH010000085.1 GCA_937974135.1 uncultured Cocleimonas sp.
TAGTGCTGAAAAAATAGAATAAATTGAGCAAATAATGTATTTGTCAGATATAAATTTGATTTGTTTAGATCTAAGTATAATTTAGCCAAGAAGTGCTAAATTTCCAATAAAGGTCATTTCTGTTTATAAACTACAAAAACGAATCGAGTTTCAGCAAAGTAAGATTGGAGAATAGGACAACTATCAAAGAGTGAGATTTGCAAAATCGTCTAGCCTTGCATAAATAATATTTACGTTATTAGACTTCAAAAACGGAATATCATTCAAAAGTAGGGGGGTGTCTTTTAGAATAACTTTATCTGTCATTAGCTAGCTGATAAGAGTTATTTTGCGGCTAAACGAATTTTATTGTAGCTAATTCCTTCTTTCTTTAAGCGTTTATATTCGCCGTATACTTTCACGACATAATTTCGAGTTTCTTTGAAAGGAGGAATGCCATCGTATTTTCTTACATTACCAGGCCCAGCATTGTATGCCGCTATCGCTAATTTGTAGTTGCCTTTAAACATGCTTAGCATTTCAGCGATGTATTTTACGCCACCTTGAATATTATGCTCAGGATTCCATGGATCGTTAATTCTTAAGCCCAATGCGGTTTGCGGCATTAATTGCATTAAACCAATAGCACCAACGCGAGAATGAGCGCCTTCATTAAAGCATGATTCTTGCTTAACAATAGCATGTACCAATTCCTCGTCTACATCATAGATTCGAGAATATATTTGAATAGGTTTTTGGTATACACGTGCTTGTTTATTTAAGTGTTTGTCATTACCACAACCAATGATAATACCGTTATCTCTACCATTAGGATTTACGATATTGCCTAAACTTTTTCTACTTTTACTTTTATTTTTTCTGGTTTTGCGTGACTTTTCATAACCTTTTTTAGCTTTACGTTTAGTTTTGTAAGAAGACTTGAGTTTTTTTGAAGTTTTCTTTGCTAGACTATTTTTGTAAGCACCAGACTTTTTTATTTTAAAAATTTTGACTAGTTTGTGCCCGCCACCCTTAAGTTTTTCCCCAGTGAGAATTGTTTGGCCGTCTTTAGTGATGTATTTATACATAGCGGCGTGTCCCTGTGTGCTTAAAGCAAACAAGGAAATAATAAACATAGCGTAAGAAACTACACGTATGACAGTAAAAGTATTTACATTCATTTATTTACAACAGTCTTTATTTTAATTATTCGTAGACTTTGGGTTTGTATTATTTTCCAAAAGGTAAATAAATATTAGGGTTTGAATGTGTTTTTGTCTAATAACTTAAGATGAAAGGACGGCTTTTTAAGCGTTCAGTTAAGAATTTGAGGTAATGCTAAGGTAAAGGGTTCGATAATAGCATCAAAATGGTGTTCGTCATTAGCTACCATTTGATAGCTCCCATGCATAGAGCCTACTGGTGTTTCCATCATCGTACCGCTGGTATATTCAAACGATTCACCAGGCTTTAAGTATGGTTGTTCGCCAATAACTCCTTTACCTTTGACTTCTTGTGTACGGTTATTGGCGTCTGTAATTATCCAGTGGCGACTTATCAGTTTAGCGCCCATAGTACCTTTGTTAGTTATTGTTACAGTGTAAGCAAAAACATATCGGTTAGCTTCTGGGTTAGATTCCGCTTCAATGTATTGGGAATCAACATTTACACTGATTTTATAGTCTGAATCATCACTCATGAGTTTTCTCTTTTATGGTTATCGTTTCAACACTTTAGGAATAGTGTTAATAATAGGACAGAGCCACAGTATAATCCAATTCTATGAATTCATTAGATTTTGAGCCTATCGGCTATATCACCTCATGTTATAAAGAAAAGTTTGGAATTCCTCGTCAGCCTGGTTTGGTGCCATCAGCTAAGGCACAATTGACTTTAATTGATGCTTTTGATCATGAAAGTGTTAGAGCTCTGGAAGGTTTCTCACATCTTTGGTTACAGTTTATATTTCATCAAACTCAATCCCACGGATGGAAGTCACTAGTTAGACCTCCACGCTTAGGCGGAAACAAGAAAATTGGAGTGTTTGCCTCAAGATCAACATTTAGGCCCAATCCTATTGGTTTATCGGTGGTTAAACTAGATGATATTGAAATACATAAATCTTCTGTGACTTTGCATTTATTGGGATGTGATCTTTTAAATAAAACACCTATATTAGATATTAAACCTTATCTTCCATATGTTGATGCAATTACTGATGCTGAAGGTGGTTATGCGCAACAAAAGCCTGAAGTGTTAATGGAAGTTGATTTTACTGAACAGGCAACTTTTCAAAGCAAAGAGGCTAGTCTTCGTTTAGGTGAAGATATACCTACTTTGATCAAAGAGATATTAGCTTTAGACCCGAAACCTAGTTATCAAAACAATACAGAAATTTTAGATAGAATTTATCGAATGAAACTGTATGACTTTGACCTTAGCTGGCAATACTGCGAAAATAACAAAATCAGGGTTTTAGCTATTAACTTAACGTAATAAATAATCGAAAATAAACTCAATTGGGGCTTAAATGGTTTTTTCATTCAGCATTCGGCGTTTGCTTACGCAAGTGCTTGTTTTTATTGTATTGTGTAGCAATACTTTGGTGCTGGCTGATACAAAAAAACAAGATAAAAATGAGAAAAAAAATACACCTCAATTAGCAAAAACATATTTTCAAAATAATGAGCCAGTGACTCGTCAAACTTTGCCTAAATCTGTTAGTAAGATTTTAAAAAAATATAATATCCCACAACAAAATATCAGTGTTTATATTCGAGACTTAAACTCAGCTAATGTTATGTTGGAAGTCAACTCTGACAAGCTCCGAACACCTGCTTCAACGATGAAGCTTCTAACTACCTACGCCGCTCTTAAAGAAATAGGCCCCAATTACTCTTGGAGAACAGAAGTTTGGTTACGAGGAGATTTAAAAGACGGTGTTCTTGATGGTGATTTGGTTTTAAAAGGTTATGGTGATCCTTTTCTTGTGTACGAAAACTTCTGGAAATTAATAAAAACCCTCAGAGACAAAGGCTTACAACAAATCAATGGCGATGTAATTATTGATCAAAGTTATTTTGATCTTCCAGAACATAAAACAGGGGCTTTTGATGGTAAAGCATTTCGTGTTTATAACGCACCTGCCTCAGCATTAATGTTTAATTTTCAAGCCACACGTTTTTTATTTAAACCGAATATAAGCAATGATTCAAAGACCAATAAAAATTCTAAAAAACGTAAGAAGAAAAAGAAATCTAAAATAATTGGCACTGTTGATATTACTCCTCTACCTAAAATCGATAATTTTAAGTTTAAAAATGAAGTGAAGTTAACATCTGGTCGATGTAGAAAGTCTCATTATCGACCTAAATTTAGTATGAACTCTGATGGCACTTTATTGATCAAAGGTAACTATGCAGCTGCATGTAAACAGAACTTTATTCTGCGAAGTGTTACTAAACCATATCTGCATGTTTTTAATGCATTTCGAGACTTTTGGTCTGACTTACGTGGGACTCTTAAGGGGAGTGTAAAATTAGGTAAAGTTTCCCCAAATGATGAAATTTTCCACGTGTATAGCTCTCCAACATTAGGCGAGCAAATGAGATTAATAAATAAATGGAGCAATAACGTCATGACAAAACAGTTATTGCTAACGCTAGGTGCTAGAAAATTTTCTGCTCCAGCTACTTGGGAAAAGGGTAGAAGAGCTGTTTTAGATGTTCTAAAAGAGAGCTGGATTGATACTCAAGGGATTCGTTTGGAAAATGGTTCTGGTTTATCGCGAACCGCAAAAATAAGTGCAAGACAAATGGGTAATCTTTTGGAAACTGCTTTTAGAGATCCGCTAATGCCAGAATTTATGGCTTCAATGTCATTACCTGGAGTAGATGGAACACTGGTTAATCGTTTTAGAAAAGATGACCTTCGCGGTAGAAGCCACTTAAAAACAGGTACTTTAGATTTTGTTACTTCTATAGCTGGATATATGTTAAATCGCCAAGGAAAACGCCTAGTAGTAGTCATACAACATAATGGAAAAAAAACAGGGGCTGGCAGAGGCGCAAAAATTCAAGATGCCTTATTACGCTGGAGCTTTGAACAATAAAGCGATGAATTTCATAAAGTATATATTTTTAATATTGAGTTTAATGATTTATCCATCATTGAATTTTGTTTATGCGAATGAAGGGGCGTTATCCGTAGAAGAAGAAACGGCAGTGCAAAATATTCTTGATGAAAATTCTGAGTCTGTAAAAGAAATAACAAATAAAGACGTTGAAGAAAAATCAGATACCCTTAATGCGAAACAAGCAGAAATAAATCAAGCACCTTTGAAATTAGCTAAAATCAACGTTACGGGTGTAGAAGACGAGCTAAAGAAAAATATTGAGCTTCATATGCCAGTTACTATCCCTGAATGTGATGCTGATCGTGGTGATGTAAAACTATTCTTCAATACGGTAAAAAAGAATTTAAGAAAAGCATCTCGTGCTTTAGGGTATTACGATGCTGAATTCACTTCCGGTGGTTCTATTGTTAATGGTTGTTGGCAGCTACGCTTAAAAGTTAAAGCAGGAAGGCCTACCAAAGTAATTGGACAGGAGATTAAAGTTATAGGTGAAGGAAAAGATGAAGAAGTTTTCAATACCATCTTAAAAGAATTGCCTTATAAAGTCGGCGATGTTTTGAATCACCAGTTTTACTCTGATTTTAAATCTAAACTATCAGAAGCCTCTCAAACCTTAGGTTATTTTGATGCAGAATTTGATAAGCATACTATTCGTGTTGATCCTGCATCATATCAAGCCAAAGTAGCTTTGGTGTTAAAAACAGGGCCTCGTTACCGTTATTCTGACGTGACAATAAATCAAAAGACGCTTTCGAATAAAGCCATTGATAAATTTATCATTCTAAAAACTGGAAAACCCTTTAAAGCCGAAGATTTAATCAACCAACAACAAATTCTTCAACGAAGTGGTTATTATAAAACCATAAAAATTAATGTTCTTCATGATCAAGCAGCCAATAACCGCGTTCCTATTTCGATCGAGTTAACACCAAAAAAACGTAACGCTTATAAATTCAAGGTTGGCTTTGGTTCAGATACTGGAGCAAGAGTTTCAGCGGAACTTGATCGTCGTTGGACAGGTTCCAAAGGTCGAAAGTTATTGATTAAAACGCAGTATGCACAAACACTTTCAGGAGTCTCACTTCAACTCGTGAATCCAAGAGAAAAACCAGAAGATAATAGCTTGGTCTACAACATAGATTGGACTAAAGACTCTAATGATGACGTCGTTGGTAGGAGTATCAACATCGGTGCGAAGTTAATTAGAAAACGAAAAAATGGTTGGATCCAATCAGCATCTATCAATGCACTAAAAGATCGTACCAGAGTACAAGGTGAAGATGAAACCCAATCAAATTTATTACTTTTTGGTGTTGGCCTAGAGAAAGTGAAAGCGGATAGTTTAATTTTTCCAACGGATGGTTGGAGAATTAGGTTAGGTTTAAATGTAGCCTCAGAAATTTTATTAAGTGATCAAAACGTGTTGCAATTCACAGCTCAAGCAAAACGCGTGATGCCATTCGGTTCGGGACGTTTATTAGGTCGCGCAAACTACGGGACAACCATAGTCAATGATTTCGAACGTCTTCCAAAAAGTTTGCGATTTTTTGCAGGTGGTGGAAATAGTGTACGTGGGTTTGACTTTGAAAGTTTGGGAGAATTAAACGCAAATAATAGAAATCGTGGGGGTAAACAGCTAATCGATTTAAGTTTGGAATATCAACATCCAGTTAATGAGAGTTGGAGTGCAGCTGTTTTTGCTGATGCCGGAAATGCATTTGATGATTTTGATGATATTGATCTTAAAGTAGGCGTTGGTTTCGGTGCAAGATGGAAATCTCCTGTCGGACCAGTAAGAATTGATGTTGGCTTTCCTCTTGATGATTTCAGTGAACCAAAATTATATTTGAGTGTTGGTTCTGATCTATGAGATCACATTTAAATCAATACGTGTTTTCTCCGTTATTTTGGATAATGACACTATTACTGTTGAGCTTGTTCTTAATGGTGGTTTTGTTATTCACCCCTTACGGACCAAAAACGGTTGCGTTTTTAGCAGATAACTCACTCAAAGAATTAAGTATAAAAGGTGTATCAGGAAGTGTCTTATCAGGATTAAGTGTTGATGAATTTGCTTGGAATTCAGACACCGGAATAGAAATTAAAGATATCAATCTTAATATAGATAAATACGATATAGAAAATAAGAAAATTTTCGCTGATAAATTATCTGTAGGCGAATTAGCCATTGTTTTAGGGGATTCAAAATCGCCTGCTCCAACCTTTGAAAAAATTGAGCTCCCTGATTTTGGTTTACCAGTGAACATTGATGCAGAGCTGTTACAACTAGATTCTTTGCGTATTGTTAAAAAAATACCAGACAGCGATGACACGCAAACCTTGTTATTTCAAATCGAAGGGATTGTTTTAAAAAATGCCTCCATAAAAGATGGAAAACTTACTTTTGAAAGTTTAGTGGGTAATCCAACAATTCTTGATCAACCATTAAAGATTAATGTTGCGAAGGGTTCTTTAAATATGAATCAACCGCACGAGCTAACAACTAGTGGTGAAATTTCGTTTGATCATCCCGAATTGGGTAACCTACAAGGTCAAATTCAAATGGGAGGAACACTAACTGAATACATTTTAGGTGCTGACTTAGTCTTTAAACAAAAACAAGTAGGTTCGGGTACATTCTCTGTTAAAGGAGAAGGAGATTACAAAAATATCAAACTAAGTGATATTCAAATTTCTAGCAATCACGGAAAAGTTGCAGCGACAGGAAATGTCATATGGGATCCCGAAATCAGATTAAATTTTGATATTGATGGTAAAGAACTTAAAACTAGTGAATTTTTACCAGACTGGCCTGTAACTGCCGATGCAAAAATTAAATACAGTGGCAGTATTATTGATACTCGTTTAGAAAATACGGTAGACATTATAAAACTAGAAGGCGATTTTCGGGGCGAAAAACTAATTGTTGAGGGTCAGATAGTCGATAAACAAGGTTTTATTCGTACAGAGAATCTTGATATTCAACTAGGTGATAATACGGTTCTAGCTACTGGTGCAGTTACCGAACCGTTGAACTTAAGGCTTAATATTGATGCTAAAAATTTATCACAAATACTGCCTGAGTTATCCGGAAATATAAAAGGTGAAGCTATTGTAAAGGGTGAATATAAAACGCCTGAAATAGAATCAAATGTAAGTGCTAACGAGCTTAGCTATGGCGATTTTAAGCAAGGCAAAGAAACACTTACTCTAAAGACTAATGTCGTTTTAGAAGAAGATGAGTCCTTACAAATTAAAAATCTGGTGGCAACCTTAGGTAAGAATGAAGTTAAGATAACAGGAAAAGCTACAGAACCTTTTGCTTTAAATTGGGAAGTAAACGCTCAGGCATTAAATCAGATATCACCATTAGTTGTGGGAAAAGTAGAAGGTGGAGGTGTTTTAAAAGGTACATCTAATGACCTGACTACAACCCTTAAATTAAAAGCAGACAAATTAGTAATCAATGAACTTAAACAAGGAAAAGACTCACTGCTTCTAGAGGGTGAGGTTAAGCTCAAAGATAAATTAATCTTATTAAATTCTCTTACTGCTAAGAGCGGTACAAATAGTATTAATGTTATAGGACAAGCCAGCGAACCTGTCGATATTAATATTGAAGTCAATGCAAAGAAATTATCTGAAGTCTCTCCAGATATAGCCGGTAGGGTAACTGGCACAGCAAGTGTTACAGGTCCT
>CALJIH010000086.1 GCA_937974135.1 uncultured Cocleimonas sp.
GAAGCACCTGAGGGTGAAGAAGTTGCAGCGGAAGATGACGATGTTGTTGATGCTGAGTTTGAAGAAGTTGACGAAGCAACAGACGACAAGAAAGCATAAATTGTAATACCTAGCACATTCATCTTTCACCGGATGTCTGCGTTACTTTCGTACTCGAATGGTCACGTATTAATATACGCTCACATTCTCCGTGCGAAAGGCCTTGATCTCCAGCGAAACCTAAACGCGCTAGGCATTACAAAAAGAAGTAATTTATTAAAGGTGCACAAATCTTATTTTGTGCGCCTTATTTTGTTTTAGAAATGTGAGCTTTTCACATAAGAAATCGAGTTAATTTAGATGGCCAAGCAAGATTATTACGAAACACTGGGTGTAGCAAAAGGGTGTAGCGATGCTGATTTAAAAAAATCATACCGTCGTATGGCTATGAAATATCATCCAGATCGTAATCCTGATGACTCTGAAGCAATTGTAAAATTCAAAGAAGTAAAAGAAGCCTACGAAATTCTATCGGATTCACAAAAACGTGCTGCTTATGACCAGTTTGGTCATGCAGGTGTTGATGGCTCTCAAGGAGGTTTTGGCGGTGGAGGCGGCGGCTTCGGTGGCGGTTTTGGTGATATCTTCGAAGATATATTCGGAGGCTCTCGAGGTGGCGGAAGTAGAGCTAATTCAGCTTATCGTGGCAGTGATTTACAATACAATCTTGAATTAACCCTTGAAGAAGCGGTGTTTGGTACAACGGTTGATATTCGCGTTCCTAGCAAACAAACCTGTGAAACCTGTGACGGTTCGGGTGCCAAAGAGGGCAGTAGCCCAGAGACTTGTAATACCTGTCAGGGTCAAGGTCAGGTTCGAATTCAGCAAGGTTTCTTCTCAGTACAACAAACCTGTCCACATTGTAATGGTGCAGGCACACAAATTTCTGATCCGTGTAATGACTGTCATGGTGAAGGTCGTGTCGAACAAAAGAAAACCCTAGAAGTTAAAATACCTGAAGGTGTAGATACGGGCGATCGTATTCGTTTAAGCGGTGAAGGTGAAGCGGGTATAAACGGCGGCCCTGCAGGTGATTTGTATGTGCAAATGCATCTCAAAGATCACGAAATTTTTGTTCGTGATGAGAATGACCTGCATTGTGAAATGCCAGTACCTTTTACTCAGGCTGCAATTGGTGGAACGCTCAAAGTGCCCACTTTATCGGGTGAAGTAAATTTAAAAATTCCACCTGAAACACAATCAGGCAAGGTGTTCCGTCTTCGTGGCAAAGGTGTTAAGTCAGTGCGAAGTAGTATGACGGGCGATTTACTATGTAAGATCAATGTAGAAACGCCAGTTAACCTCACGTCCAAACAGAAAAAGCTTTTAGAGCAATTCCAAGCAGCGCTGGATAAAGGTGGCGAAAAACACAGTCCACAACAACATGGTTGGGGCAATAAAGCGAAATCATTTTTTGATGACGTGAAAGGCTGGTTTGAAGGCGAATCTGAAAAATAAACCATCCTGTTGTAATTCGGTACGTTGTTTTAACCTTCCCCGACATTTCCTTATGGAAATTTGTCTACTACCGTCTTGGCTCTAAGGGAGCCTAAGGTGGCACCTACTTTTACGGGTTTTTAGTTAAAAGCACATAAAAGTAGGGGGGTGTCTTTTTTAATTCTATAGATATAATAACTCTAATAATAATGACGTTTAAGGAAGATTCATGATCAATATCGCAATCGTAGGTGCTGCTGGAAGAATGGGTAAGATTTTAATCGAATCCATTGCTGAAGCAGACAATGCTCAACTGTCCGTTGCGACGGAGCATCCTGAAAGTTCATTAATCGGTGCGGATGCAGGTGAACTTGCAGGCGTGGGTAAAAACGGTGTGGCTATTGTTTCGAGCTTAGATGATGCACCCAATGATTTTGATGTATTGATAGATTTCACCCGACCTGAACCAACCCTGCAACACTTGGCATGGTGTGTAGCAAATAATAAATCTATGATTATTGGTACAACGGGTTTTTCTGATGCTGAAAAAGCTGAGATCGATGCCGCAGGTGAGAGAGTTTCAATCGTATTTGCCGCTAATTTTAGTATTGGCGTGACACTCTCGTTAAAGTTATTGGAAATGGCTTCACGCGTTCTTGGTGATAGCGTTGATATCGAAGTGATCGAAGCCCATCATCGCCATAAAATTGATGCACCATCAGGAACCGCGCTTAAAATGGGCGAAGTGATTGCTGAAACCTTAGATCGTGATTTAAAAGAAGACGGCGTTTATTGTCGCGAAGGCGTGACAGGTGAACGTAAACGCACCGATATCGGTTTTCAAACCATTCGCGCAGGGGATATTGTGGGAGAGCATACCGTAATGTTTGCGGACATCGGTGAGCGAATTGAAATCACTCATAAAGCCTCTAGCCGTATGACCTTCGCCAAAGGAGCCGTGCGTTCAGCAATTTGGGTGACCAAACAAGCACCTAGCGTTTACGATATGCAAGATGTGTTAGAATTTTAAAAAAACCTAAATTGATCTAAAGAGCATAGTATATGACACAAAGCACACGTTGGTTTTGGCTTGCAGTTGCATTAATTAGTGCGGGTTTACTCTATCTTTTAGCACCTATTCTATTACCTTTCGTAGCTGGCGCATTGTTAGCATATTTAGGTGACCCATTGGTAGACCGCTTAGAGAAATGGAAGATTTCTCGTACCCTAGGTGTTGTCGTGGTGTTCTTTGTTATCTTCCTGATTTTATTCCCTATTTTATTGTATCTCGTGCCTTTACTCGAAGCACAAATTAAAACGCTGATTACTAAAATGCCAGGTTATATCGACTGGATCATGATTAATCTTGAACCAACGCTACAAGAAACCTTTGGTATTAATATTCCTGCCTTAGAAATCGAACAACTTAAAAGCAGTTTTAAAGATAATTTTACCAGCGCAGGAGGCTTCTTCAAAAGTCTCGTGAGAACTGTGACGCATTCAGGCTTTGTGGTTGCTGGTTGGGCGGCAAATCTGTTTTTAATTCCAGTGATTACTTTCTACCTTTTACGTGATTGGGATCGTTTGGTTGATTACCTTCACGATTTATTACCGCGTGATATTGAACCAACTGTATCGTTATTGACTAAAGAATCAGATGAGGTTTTAGGTGCATTCTTACGTGGACAAATGTTGGTAATGTTGTCTCTTGGAACAATCTATGCCATAGGTTTAAAGTTGGTTGGATTAGAACTGTCATTGTTGATAGGAATGTTAGCAGGATTACTCAGTTTTATTCCATATATGGGCTTGATCGTCGGTATTATTGTTGCTGGAATCGCCGTTATGCTACAAACACAAGACCCAACTAATCTGCTCTGGGTAGGTGCAGTATTTGTGTTTGCGCAAATGATTGAAGGTACAATTTTAACGCCGTTGTTAGTGGGTGATCGTATTGGATTGCACCCTGTTGCTGTTATATTTTCTGTTTTAGCAGGTGGCCAATTATTTGGTTTCTTCGGTATTCTCTTAGCGTTACCTGTGTTTGCGATTCTCGCTGTAGTGATGCGGCATTTACATCAAAGTTATAAAGACAGCGATCTCTATGGCAGTCCCATGGAAGCGCTTGCAGATTTAGATGATATTGTCGAAGAAAGCATTGAAGATAATTTGGAACAAGCTTCTGAAGAAATGCTCGAAGAGTTAAATAAAAAGTAAATAGACAGCTTAATATCAAATGTCATCGGAACAACTCACCCTAAATGTGAATCTTAAAGAAGGTTTACGCTTTGAATCCTTTTTTGTTGAAGCAGGAAGTGCCAACGCAGAAATATTTCAGATTATGCAGCGTTTTGTTGAATCATCCGAACAACAACAAAACATTATTTGGGGTGAGAGCCTTTCTGGTAAAACCCATTTATTACAAGCTTGTTGCGCCAAACAAGCACAACAAAATAAAGCAGTGAGTTATATTCCGCTTAAAACATTAAGCCTGCATGGCCCCACGGTTTTACAAGGTATGTCAAATTCTCCTTTGGTTGTGGTTGATGATGTAGATAGTGTGATTGGTGATAAAAATTGGGAAACAGCATTATTCAACTTGATCAATCAAACCCGTGATAATAATCAACGCTTGTTAATGAGTTCGCAAAATAATCCTCGGCAGTTAGATTGTGTTCTATCTGATCTAGCCTCAAGATTGATTTGGGGTGGCAGCTATCAATTACAATTGTTAAGCGATGAAGATAAACCCAAGGCTTTGAAAGCGAGGGCCGCTCAGAGAGGTTTTGATTTAAATGACAGAGTGATCGATTATTTATTCAGACACTATCCCAGAGATATAGAATCACTCATGGATATTTTAAATAAACTCGATGTTGAAAGTTTAAGACAAAAAACTAAAATCACGGTGCCTTTCGTTAAACAGATTCTAAGGGATAAAACCCCCTAAATTGATAAAAAAGACACCCCCCCACTTTTTGCTTGTTTTAAAAAAGTGCTTAATTTAGGTTCTCATTCATCGCATATGAAATCGTCGATAAAAACTTAATCGGTAATTTAATCAATTGCTTTGGCCCATGTGTGCCCTCAGCATCAAAAAATAAACTATCGCCTGATCTCATAACATAATCTTTGCCATCATGGTGATAAGTCATTTCACCTTCCAGCATATAAAGAAACTCGACTCCCGTATGTTGAAAATCTGGGAAGAGATCCGTTTTCTCATTCAATGTAATCAAATAAGGTTCGACCATCACATTATTACCCATGCGCGTGGAGTGACCTAAAAGTTGGTATTGATGACCGGCACGTGAGCCGCGCCTTTCAATTTCTATACCTTCACCTGCGGATACAAAAACCGCTTCATGGTCTTGTTCAAAGCGATTAAAAAAATCAGAGATTGGCACACCCAGAGCATTCGATAACTGCTGCAATGTAGTCAAAGAGGGTGATGTCATGCCATTTTCAATTTTTGACATCATGCCAAGCGATAGTTCTGATGCTTCTGCGAGTTCAGAGATGGTGAGTCCGAGTTTTCTTCGATAAGCATTTACTTGTCGTCCAATAGCAACTTCGAGTTTTTTCTCTTTTTTGATCTGAATCTCATGAGGATTCTGGCTTAAGGCGTTGGTATTAGGGTTTGCTTTAGTTTTGCTCATGTTTTGTTTTTTACTGTAAAGAAAAATAAACGATAGAGAAGTGTTTTAAACAATAATCTAAAAATTGAATTATTCCTAGTAGGAATATAATATTATTTTTGGTAAATATTAAATTTCTTAACTATACTCAATAATCGACACAGAATTAAACCAACATTTAAAG
>CALJIH010000087.1 GCA_937974135.1 uncultured Cocleimonas sp.
TGTGCACGACCCGATGTGTAGTTGGTGTTGGGGTTTTAAACCAACTTGGACTGAAATTAAAACTAAGCTTCCCGAGCAAATTGAGCTTAAATATTTACTGGGAGGATTGGCTCCAGATTCAAGCGAGCCTATGCCAGAAACCATGCAATCAGATATCGCTGGTTATTGGCGTCGTATCCAGCAACATATCCCTGGAACTGAGTTTAATTTTGATTTTTGGGACAAGTGTGAACCCAGAAGATCAACCTATCCGGCCTGTCGCGCAGTGATTGCTACACGACAGCAAAATCCTGCTCTCGAATTTGAGATGATTGAAAAGATCCAATACGCTTATTATATGGATGCTAAAAATCCATCCGATGATAGTACTTTGATTTCACTAGCAACAGATTTAGGTTTGGATAAAGACCAATTCGAAAAAGATTTAAACGCAGTAGAAACCCAACAACAATTAGAATCTGAAATGATGTTGGGAAGACAAATCGGGGCGCAGGGTTTTCCAAGTATGATTTTAGTTAAAGATCAACAGGCTCAGTATCTGCCTTTGGATTACAATAATGCTGAAAAAACACTGCAAATCATTAAAAGTGCTGTTTAGTGCTTTAATTCAGTATTTTAATAAAAAAAGACACCCCCTACTTTTTAAGGGTTTTGATTTTAATTAGAAAACTTATTCATCTGGAAGATAAGCATTCCATGCAATATCGTTATTTCCAATCGCAAAAAAATACGGATTCAGCAAAGAGTCCTTGGTGTTATATAGCAAAGGTGTCATGTCAGTTTTTACAATTTTTCCACCTGCCTCGTCAACAATACAGTGTGCCGCAGCCGTATCCCATTCTGACGTAAGCCAGAGTCTTGGGTATAAATCTGCTTTGCCTTCCGCAACCATACACATCTTTAACGAGCTACCCATACTTTGAAGGTCGTATTCTCCACGATCTGCTTCAAATTTATCTAAAAATATTTGCATAGCATCACCAGTATGTGAGCGACTACCAACAAAGATTGCATTATTTGGCGGTATTTCTCGTGTTTGTATTGAATCGCTTGTAACAGAGATATCTTTACCCTGCTGCTTAAAGCTACCTTGACCTTTACACGAATAGTAACTCAGGGCCAATGCAGGTGCATATACAACACCAAGGACCGACTTACCTTCATGTATCAACGCGATATTCACAGTGAAACTATCGCGACGATTAATAAACTCTTTAGTACCATCTAATGGATCAACCAACCAATAAGTCTTGCGCGCGGATCGTTCGGCAAAAGATAAATGCGCAGATTCTTCCGAGAGGATAGGAAATTGATGCTTCAAATTTTTCAAACCTGCATCTATCACTGAATTTGCAGCTAAATCTGCAGTGGTAACTGGAGAATCGTCTGATTTAGTTTCAATATCGAAACCTGAATCGTAGACTTCCATGATCTTTTCACCAGCATCAATGGCAATTTGTCTTACGCCTAAAAGAAGTGCTGGCAGAATTTCTTGTAATTCATTGAGTGATAAAGATTGAGTCATTTTTTCCTTTTAATTGTTTGTAATATTCATTAAGCGTTATTAGATTGTTGTTCTAGATAGTTTTTAACCAAATACAAAGCAGCAACACTGCGACCTTCTGTAAAGTCTTCAAGTGTTAATAATTTATCAATCTCACTGAGTTTCCATGGCACAACTTCCAGCTCTTCTGGCTCATCACCTTCTTCGCGGCGCACACTTAAGTCTTCTGCTAAAATGATACTAGTTACATGAGATAAATAGCTTGGTGCTAAGCTCAAGCCTTTTAAAAAAGTAAGTTTGGCAGATTGATAACCAACTTCTTCCATCAGTTCACGGTTTGCACCGTCTAGTAATTCTTCACCAGGATCTACTTTGCCTTTAGGAAACCCTAATTCATAACGTTCAGTGCCGGCTCCATATTCTCGAATCAAGAGCAATTGATCTTCTTCACCTGGTGTTCTCAAAATAGGCACAACTAAAACCGCACCAACACCTTTGCTTGCCAAACGTTCGTATTCTACTTTCGTGCCATTAGAAAACTCTAAATCGAGGGCTTCAATTTTAAACAAACGGCTAGTGGCAACAACCCGAGTTTGGTGTATGGTTGGCTTTTTTCTCATCAGTAGAGTTTACATGTTGAAGCAAGCAATTCCCATTGATTGGCAGGAGATTGATACCGTTTTTTTAGATATGGATGGCACTTTACTTGATTTGCATTTTGATAATCATTTTTGGTTAGAACACATGCCTAAATGCTATGCTGAAAAATATAATTTACCATACGAAGAAGCCAGTAAAATCCTGTTGCAACACGCCGATTCTACACAAGGATCTTTAAACTGGTATTGCTTGGATCATTGGGCTGAAGAATTACAAATGGATATCGTCGCCTTAAAGCACGAAGTAGCAAATAAAATTACGATACGAACGAATGTCATCGAATTCTTGAGCCATCTTAGAATGCTTGGTAAAGATATAGTGTTATTGACGAACGCACATATTAATAGCGTTAATCTTAAATTTTCCTATGTGGAGATAGAAGAATTCTTTGATGAGGTTATTACCTCACATAATATTGGTTTTGCTAAAGAACAACACGGCTTTTGGGAAGCTTTGAGAGAACATAAAATATATCAAAAAGATCGATGTTTATTCATCGATGATAATCTAGATGTGCTCGATAATGCGCGTAAATTTGGTATAAAACACCTATTAGCTATTAGTAAACCTGATTCTCAAAAACCCAGGATAAATACTAATGATTATGTAGCTATTGATGACTACCGACAGCTTATTCATTAATTTTTTAAAGAAAAAAGACACCCCCCACCTTTTGAGCACTTTTCGATCAATATTCTGCTAGAATACAAGAAAAATAAAACTTAAGTTTAGGACGACTTATGAAAAAACAGGCTGTTTTATTCTCGCTTTTGTGTGCTAGTTTGTGCATTAAAAGCAAACGGGGTTTCAACAAAGCAATTAATTCGACAATTATTGCTGTAAGTTTATTAGTGAGCACCAATGCTCTAGCGAACCAGACGGTGCTTTTAGATGCAAACGGTGTACCACTATCGGATGAGGTTTTGCTCTTACTAAGTACTGGTTCCAGTAAACTTGATCAGAGCAAAAAGCCTGATAAATCGAAGCCCTCAAAAAACGAGACTCAAAAGACGGCCAAAGAAGCAACTAAGTCTAGTATTAAAGTAATAAAAAGGACTCAACGCCCGCGAAATCCATTGCTTGAAGAAGAACTTTTAGACGCAATGAAAGCTGGTCAGATTCAACGTGTAAAACAATTACTTCGTGCAGGCGTATTACCAACCTTTAAGAACTACAAAGGTGAAACACCTCTAGGTATTGCTGTATCTCGCGGTTGGGCGTCGATGGTTATTAGTCTTTTAGAAAACGGTGCTGATATTAATGAAAAAGGCGCTAAAGGCGTTACTTTATTGCATGTTGCAAGCGCAAAAGGTTTAACCGATGTTGCTAAAGTTTTAGTAAGAGGTGGGTTAAGTCCATCGCAAAAAACAGACAAAAACTGGACACCATTGCATGTCGCAGCAAGGTATAACCATTGGCAGTTAGTCCAATATTATGTGTCTCAAGGTGTTGATCCTGATATTCGTAATTCAGATGGACAAACGGCACTTGGCCTTGCTAGACACTTACGTCATCAAGGAATCATAAAAATACTGTCTCGCGTCACCAGAAGAAGTTCTTTGGATTTCGCAGAAGCTAATCTTTTGAAAAAGAAAAAGAAAAGAAAAAAGCGAAGTAAAAAAAGACGTAAAAAACGTAGAAGTTAGTTTCACTGCTTAGCTAAAATAATATCGGCTAACTGCATGATTGATAGAGTGTTATCTTGATTAAATACAAAGGAAATAACCTCGCAATCAACTCTTTTTTGGATATCCGATAAATTATCCATACCTATATCTTCAGGTATTACATTTGGCTGATTTAACACGATAGCATGCAATTTAAGACCTTTTGCTTTGATTGCTTCAACATTTAATAAGGTTTGATTGATACAACCTAGACGATCTTCTACAACCAGCATTACGGGTAAATTAAGTGAAACGGGCAAATCAGCATTGAGACCATCATGAGATATAGGTGAATAAAATCCCCCTGCACCTTCTACATACAAAAAGTCGTTATCATTAAGCCCATTTAAACAATCTTGTTTAAGTTGTTCTAGTGTTATTGTATCCCCTTCAAACATGGCTGCTCTGTCAGGTGATATAGCAGCTGCATAACGATTAGGGCATATTAAATCTAACGAATCTGTTTGACCCATGGCTTCAGACAATTTCCATGCATCTGTTTCCGTAACCTTCTCTGCTACAGGCCAGCCAGATTCAATTGGCTTTCTTGCTCTAAGTTGAATCTTGCGCTCCACAAGCTCTGCAATTAGCTTGGATCCGACCCATGTTTTACCCACGTTAGTATCGGTACCTGTAACAAACAAACCCTTCATTTTATTTCTTTACCTGATCTCTCGTTAATACCATAAAGAATGCTCGATGCTTTGGCGATCACATCATCTTTCAATACTGTTCCATACATTCTGCTATCCGAGCTATTATCGCGATTATCCCCAAGAACAAAAACATGGTTTTCTGGAATAGTTGTCATTCTCATTTTTAATGAATAAGAAGATTTTATATTCTCATCCAGCACGTAGCTTTCCTCAATTTTTTTATCATTTACGATTACGCGCGCATTTATGATTTCTACTGTGTCACCTGCTATAGCTACGATTCTTTTAATATAAGGAATTCTTGGATCTGATCTTTTAGTACCAGGCTTATAAAAAACAACAACATCATTTCTTTGAGGTAATTCATCTAGATAAGCGGTATTTGAAACGGATACATAATCACCAGGATATAACAGTGGCTGCATGGATTTACTCGGTATCCGGTAGATATCGAATCCAAATAAACGCGGCCGAATATTTTCGGATTTAACCCCAAATGGATTGATAATATAAATAGAAATTGCACCCGCGCATAAGATCAAAACACTTATTAACAAAAAAAGGATTATGCGCTTAATCATTTACAAAAAAATGGTATAAAGTGAACAGTATTGTAATACTAACACTAAACACTCTTTTCTACTCGAAGGTCATTATGTCCGCACCAGACCCGCAAGCTGTCAAACAATATCTATTAGATTTACAAGACTCTATTTGCACACAATTAGCTGAATTAGATGGTGGCGCAACCTTTGATGAAGATGCTTGGACTCGTGAACCTAACCCTAAAAAACCTGGAATGTATGGTGGTGGGCGAACTAGATTATTAGTAGATGGCAATGTGATTGAACAAGGTGGCGTCAATTTTTCAGATGTTAGTGGCGACAAAATGCCTGGCTCAGCAACAGCCAATAGGCCTGAACTTGCTGGTCGCAGTTTTAAGGCCATGGGCGTCTCTTTAGTCATTCATCCAAAGAATCCAATGGTTCCTACATCGCATGCCAATGTACGCTTTTTTATTGCCGAAAAAGAAGGAGAGGATCCGGTTTGGTGGTTTGGGGGAGGCTATGATTTAACACCCTATTATGGCTTTGAGGAAGATTGCAAGCACTGGCATAGAACAGCAGAACAAGCTTGTAACCCATTTGGAAATGAAGTCTATGCAAACTACAAAAAATGGTGTGATGATTACTTTTATTTAAAACACAGAGACGAACAAAGAGGGATTGGTGGTTTATTTTTTGATGACTT